>CAZNSL010001087.1:1120-2246 GCA_964574975.1 uncultured Alcaligenaceae bacterium
CATTTGGGTTATTTTCCCCACGCGCCCCCCCCGGGGGCCGCCACCGCCAAACGCCGCGGGCGACCCGAGCGGCGTCCGGTTGCACTTGCAACTTTCCCGGCCCACGGCATAGTTCCCGGCGGAAGTCAATCCGATGTGCCGGGGGAAGCGTCACGTGCTGTCGGTCCAACCGGAGCATCGGGCGGCTTTGGTGAATCTGGGTAAAAACGGCAATCCGACGAGCGGGTGACCCGTTTTTATACCCAGGCCGCCTTGCTCGCCACGGCGGCAAGGTCTACGATGACATTGGTAGGTTCATGCACCGGCCGAATCCGCCCGACGTGAAGCCCACACGTCCCGGCCCGTCGTTTCGCCGAACAGAGGTGGGGCGTCATGGAATCGTCTGCCGCGTGTCTCGAACAACCGAGGTCGGCCGTGGTGAAACGCATGAGTGTCTACGCGGACTGTAAACGCGAGGCCGACACGTACAAATGGATCGAGAGCGAGAAAGCGGGTTGTGACTTGGGCGAGGCAGCGATTCGACGTTGGGTCCACGAACATTGGCAGGGTTACCTGCGAGCGAAATGGGTCGAACATCTGCAAGGCAAGTGCTTCTGGGTCGAACTCAGTCGCATTGACTTCGGCCTTCTCCAGCACCAGTTCCAAGACGAATCGCTCCTCCTCGACCGCATCTTCGACCGCCTCAAATCGGGTCAAGAAAATCTCCAAGTAATCTGTTGGGCCGAAGATTGGCACATCCCGAAAGAGCCTGTCCTACGAATTCTCACGGCCCTCGACGTCAACTCCAGCCGCCTCGCCCACCGCTTCGACTGCGACTAACCTTCCCCCGATCGCTCGCATTTTCGATCGACCAACGTACGACGCACATCGCCGCCGTACACTTTCAAGTTTAGCCTGAATGAGAGTGTACAACCCCGCCAGCGGCGGATCGTCCGGATGGCCGTGCGACACCTCGCATTTCTGTCGAACGCTGGGGCGAGTTCGGCAGACTCAGTCCCATCCTCCATCGACCAACCACACCAGCCACCACGCAAGCCGCGTCGTAAACCCCAACGGCATCGAGCCCACGAGGACCTGGAGTTCACCCACTGTTGTCAGCGTGGAGATAGATCTTGGGATGGGGGTG
>CAZNSL010001088.1:0-2243 GCA_964574975.1 uncultured Alcaligenaceae bacterium
GGCAAGTGCAGCACTTTGGCCATCTCACCGAGGGTAGCACCGGCCGCGCCGGCGCTCGCCATTGTCAGCGCGGTTGAGATGCTCAACGGTGAGACGAACAGGTTGCCCGGCTGCGAACGGAGCTTGCCGTATAGGTCGCAGGCGAATGCGGAGGAACCGGTCACGAACTGGGCCTCCTGGGGCGTCTCGGCCAAGGCGAACCGGGCAAACGGGGCGGCGGCTCCGATGGCAGCGGCGGAGCGAAGGAAATCGCGGCGGTGCATAGCTTCCTCAGCGTGTGGCGATGAGCGGGGCGACACGACGCCCCTCCACTGTATCCGACGGAGCGACTACGGTCGACGATTGCGCGAAAAATCTGATGGAAGTCGTCGCTGGCGGTTGCTGACAGCGGTTCGGGCGAATACCTATTGGCGTATGCGTTTGCGTGCAACGTACTCGACTCGAACCAGGAGACCGACATGAAGAAGCTAATGGTGCTGGCCGTGCTGGTCGCAGTGGGCTGCAGCTCGTCCACCCCGCCGCCGAAGGCGACGACTGCTCCGCCGCCGCCCACGGATGGCGGCAAGGCCCCCCCGAAGCCGGCGGCCTCGTGAGTGATTTGGCCAGCCCAGAGCGCCTGCGATGGGGATTGCATCCCGTCGCTGGCGCTCCGGGCTAGCACTCTGACTAAGCTGGCGACCCGCGTCGCGGAGGCTTGCGGCCGCGACGTTTTTTCGTTTGCTCCGTCACCGCGGCTGGTTCGCCCTTGAGTTTGGCGATCTGGTCGCGCAGTTGGGCCGCTCGCTCGAACTCCAAGTTCTCCGCCGCTAATAGCATTTCGGCCTGCAACTCTTGCAAGTATTCTTCGGTCACGTAATCCGCTTTGTCCTGCCCCGCCGCCTCGGCTGCGAGTTGGTGGGCCGCCACCTCCTCCTCGAGCACCGACGCGATCGCGCTCTTGACAGTGCGTGGCGTGATGCCGTGCACGCGGTTGTACTCCTCCTGTAACGTGCGCCGCCGTTCCGTCTCGGCCATCGCACGCCGCATCGACTCGGTGACGTGATCGGCGTAGAGGATGACCTCCGCGTTGACGTTGCGGGCGGCCCGGCCAATCGTCTGGATCAACGATGTCTCCGAGCGCAGGAAGCCCTCCTTGTCGGCATCGAGGATCGCCACAAGCGATACCTCAGGCAGGTCGAGCCCCTCACGCAAGAGGTTGACGCCAACCAACACGTCGAACTGGCCCTCGCGCAGCTCGCGCAACGTCTGCACCCGCTCGATCGCGTCGAGTTCGGAGTGCAACCACTTGCAGCGCAGGTCCGACTCGCGGAAGTAGTTCGACAGGTCCTCGGCTAGCCGCTTGGTCAGCGTCGTCACCAGGGCGCGTTCCTTTCGCTCGGCCCGTTTCTTGATTTCGATCACCAGGTCGGCGACCTGGCCGCGAGCCGGCTTGACGTGAATCACCGGGTCGATCAGCCCCGTCGGCCGGATCACCTGTTCGACGACTTCGCCGCCGGTCTTCTCCAGTTCGATCGGTCCCGGCGTCGCCGACATGTAGAGCGCTTGCCGACAGCGGGCGTCGAACTCCTCGAAGCGCAAGGGCCGGTTGTCGAGGGCCGACGGCAGCCGGAAGCCATGTTCGACGAGCGTCTCCTTGCGCGAGCGGTCGCCGGCGTACATGCCGCGGACCTGCGGTAGCGTCACGTGCGACTCGTCCACGACGCACAGGAAATCGTCGGGAAAGAAGTCGAGGAGCGTGTACGGCGGCTCGCCGGGAGCGCGGCCGCTGAAGTATCTCGCGTAGTTCTCGATGCCGGAGCAGTAGCCGGCCTCGCGCATCATGTCGAGGTCGAAGCGGCAGCGGGCCTGGAGCCGCTGGGCCTCGAGTAGCTTCCCTTCATTCTTGAAGTGTTCGAGCCGCTCGTTGAGTTCCTTCTCGATTCCCTCGATGGCCCCTTTGGTGCGCTCCTCCGGCGTGACGAAGTGCTTGGCCGGGAAGACGTACATTTCGTCGAGCGGCCGGATCACCTCGCCGGTGACGGGGTTGATGATCGCCAGCGCATCGACCTCGTCGCCGAACAACTCGACGCGCATACCGTACTCTTCGGTGGCCGGCCAGACTTCGATGGTGTCGCCGCGGACGCGGAACTTGCCGCGCTCAAAGGCGTAGTCGTTGCGCTGGTACTGGATGTCCACGAGCTTGAGCAACAGTTGGTCGCGGTCGATGACTTCGCCCTTGGCGAGCCGGACCATCATCCGCTTGT
>CAZNSL010001089.1:0-2242 GCA_964574975.1 uncultured Alcaligenaceae bacterium
CCGGCCAAGGCGACGCGCTGGCTGCCGGTGGACCTGTACGTCGGCGGGGCGGAGCATGCCGTCTTGCACCTCTTGTACTCGCGGTTCTGGCACAAGGTCCTCTACGACCGCGGCCATGTGCCCTGCCCGGAGCCGTTCGGCAAGCTGGTCAACCAGGGCATGATCCTCGGCGAGATGGAGTTCACCCACGGCCCGGACAAGGTTCGCGTGTCCGAAGACGAAGTCGAGAAGCGCGGCGACGGCTTCGTCTTGAAGGCGGACCCGAACGTCAAGGTCGAGGCGCGGGCACACAAGATGTCGAAGGCCCGCGGTAACGTCATCAACCCCGACGACGTGGTTAAGGAATACGGGGCCGACAGCCTGCGCCTGTTCGAGATGTTCATGGGGCCACTGGAGCAGGTGAAGCCGTGGAGCATGCGCGGTGTCGAGGGCGTGTACCGCTTCCTGAGCCGCGTCTGGCGAGCGATCATCGACGAGAAGGCCGAAGCGGTCGCGCTAAACGCGGCACTGCAAGACGTGCCGGCCGATGCCGAAACGTTGCGGCTCTTGCACCAGACGATCAAGCGCGTCACCGACGACCTGGAGGGCATGCGCTTCAACACCGCGATCGCCGCGATGATGGAGTACACCAACCACCTGACCGGCTTGAAGGTGCGGTCGCGCGCCGCCGTGGAGCCGTTCGTCTTGCTGCTCGCGCCGTTCGCCCCGCACGCCGCGGAGGAACTGTGGGCGGCGCTCGGCCACGCCGACACGCTGGCCTACGAGCGCTGGCCGGTGGCCGACCCGGCCTTGCTGAAGGCCGACACCGTGGAGGTGCCGGTGCAGGTCAACGGCAAGCTGCGGGCGAAGCTGGTGGTGCCGGCCGACAGCGACGAGAAACAGATCGAGGCGCTGGCGCTGGCCGACGAGAAGGTCAAGGCGAACATCGCCGGCAAGACGGTCAAAAAGGTCATCGTCGCCAAGGGCCGGCTGGTTAACGTCGTCGTGGCGGGCTGACCGGCGACCCAAGGCGCATTATTCCACCGCGCACTCTCCGACGATGCGCCGGTACGCCGCCCGCGCGTGGTCGTACGCCGCCTTCGCGTCGTCCATCTCCCGCGCGCGGATGAAGCGCTGCTTCTGCGACCAGCAGCGCTCCACGCCCTTCAGGCACCACTCCGCACTGCGGCGCGACGCCCGGATCGGCTTGTCGCCGACCACGACGAACACCGGGTTCGTGTGCGACGACGGCAGCACCCGCAGCGCCACCCAACTGCTCCGCTCGAACGGCACCTCGAACTCGATCTCGCGCATCGTCCCGTCGGCACGGATGTTCCGCGTCGCCACCGCCCAGCCGTTGACGATCACCTCCACCGGCACATCGCGCGTCGTGCCGACGCGCGCCCGCTCGATGTGCCAGTACGGCTTCTGGTCGAACGACAGCCGGCGGATCGCCGCGTCGGGTTTCTCGTCGAGTCGCGCCGCGACGCGGGCCGACACCCGCACCGTTGTCGGCCGCGGCAGTCGCAACTCGCTGCCGTCCTCGCCGACGCGGCGGTCGTTGACGCGGAAGTCCATCAGGTGGCTGCGGCCGTCGCCGACGTAGTTTCGACCCTGGCGGATGCCCTCGCACCACGCGTCGAACTCCAACGGGCCGTCGAGCTTGACGTAGGAGCGGCCCAGGCCGACTCGCTCGCCGTAGATGCACGGGAAGTCCGTCTCGCCGCTGATCCGCGTCCGGTAGCCGCAGTTGAGCGTGTGGTACCACACGTTGAGCTCCCACGGGTACGGCGTGTCCGCCGTCGAGATGAAGTCCACGGCCGGAACGGGAGTGCCGGCCGGGCCGGGAACGTCGTGCGTCACGTCCACGACGTATTCGTTGGCCCCGATGCCGTCGAACGGCGGCAGCGCGTAGTTCGGCAACTCGGCGGTTGGTAGCGCCAGGCCCCAGCCGGAGTGCGCGGGGCCGACGACCGCTCCCTGCTTCTTCGCCCAGCGCAGCGTGTTCAGGCCCAGGGTCGGCCAGTGCGCGGTCGAGTCGCCGCCGGGGTACATCTGCTCCTTGAGCCGCAAGAGGCACAGGTGGCCCGAATTGTGCGAGCCGAAGCCGGACACTTCCACGTCGTAGCGCAACAGGTACGGCGGCTTCGAGACCTTGTCGATCCGGCCGGTGAAGAATTGCTTCTGGTAGTCGAAGCATGGCCCCCAGGTCAGGTTGCAGCCGACCTTGAGGTCTTCGCCGAGGCAGTGACGCATCATGTCG
>CAZNSL010001090.1:0-2241 GCA_964574975.1 uncultured Alcaligenaceae bacterium
GCCGTGTTCCCAGGCGTTGCGCAACGCATCGACGTGGGCGGACATCACCTCCCACTGCGTTCGGGTGGCGTCGAAGTCGAGGCCGTCGGGAGTTGTTTGGGAATCCATCCGTCGTTCCGGCCGGACGGGGCGGCCCGCCGGCGACGGTTATCCTACGGGGCCGGCAGCGTCCAGGCGAACGCCCCGCCGTCGCCGGCAGCGACGAGCGTTTGCGGCCCGGCGAACGCCAACGCCCGCAACTCGCCGCGGTGACCGGTCAATGTGCCGACGGGATGACGGTCGGCCACGGCCCACAGCGACAGTTCGGTCCCGCGGGCGACGGCGAGCGTCGCCCCGTCCGGGCTGAGTGCAACGGCGGTCGCGGCGCAGAGCGACTGGGCCGCAAACGGTGGCGCGGGGCCATCGCCGTCGCACAGGTGCAAATCGTAGGCGTCGATCCACAACAGCCGGCGGTTGTCGGCCAGGAAGTGCAGGCCGAGGCACGGCCCGGGTGCCGTCGCGCGTGAGATGAGCCGGCGCGACGCCACCTCGAAGGTCGCCCGCCGCGCGGTCGTGCAGCCGACCGCCAGCGTGCGACCGTCGCGGGACAGGGCCAGACACATGAGGTCGGTCCATCCGTCGGGAACTGGCAGGTCGCCGAGGAAGCGGCCGAGACGCGGGTTGTGCAGCGAGAGCGCGTCTGGCTCCAGCACCGCGAGGCGCTGGCCGTCCGGCGTGAACGCCAGACCGCGCACGCACCGCGACCCGTCGCCCCAGGCGCGGATCAGCCCGCCCGTGGCAACGTCCCAGAACCGCAGCGGTCGTGCGTCGCCGGGGTCGGCGGCACTGGCCAACGTGTCGCCGTCCGGGGCAAACGCGAGGTGCGTCACCGGCTGGCCGTGGCCGCTGAGTCGGCGGAGTGAAGTGCCGTCGATAGCGACGATGTGGATGTCCCGGCCACAACCAACCGCAATGGTTCGGCCGTCGGGCGCGACGGCGATCGCCTGCGATGGGTCTATGAGGAGTCGTCGCGGTCCATCCGAGGGTTCACTGTATCCCCCGGCCGCGACCAACGCCACGACGCCGACGATCAGCCAGCCGCTGGACTGCGCCCGCACCATCGCAGAACCCGCTGTAGTTGCCCGCCGCCCGCGAGAATAGGCGAACGACCCAATCGCGAGTGTAGCCCGCGCGCGGTGCGGGGTCCAGAGGTTTCGTCTCGTCCCGACGGTCGCGATGACCTCGCAACCGACAAAGTCGCCAGCCCGGATGCCCGGTATAATCGCTGCACGATGACTTTCGACACGCTCGCCATCGTCGGTGTCGGGCTGATCGGCGGATCGGCCGGCCTGGCGGCGCGCCGCCTAGGGGCAGTGCGCCGCGTCCTGGGCGTTGGCCGGTCGCCCAACCTACTTCGCCAGGCCCGCGACCTCGGCTGCATCGACGCGGTGGCCGACCTCGCCGAAGCCGCCGCGATGGCCGACCTCATTCTGGTCTGTACACCGGTCGACCGCGTTGCCGATTTCATCGTGCGAGCGGCGGGGCACGCACGGCCGGGCACTGTCATTAGCGACGCGGGCAGCACGAAGGACAACATCGTCCGCACCCTGGACGGGGCCATGCCTGAGGGCGTCCACTTCGTTGGCGGACATCCGCTCGCAGGCTCGGAGAAGAGCGGCGCGGAACACGCGAACGCCGACCTGTTCGCCGGCCGCGTCACGGTACTGACGCCGACCGCGGCCAGCAACGCCGGCGCGGTCGAACGCCTGACCGCGTTCTGGCAGGCGCTCGGGTCGCGCGTCGTTCGGCTCAGCCCGCTCGACCACGACGATGCGGTGGCCATGACGAGTCACCTGCCGCATTTGGCTGCGGCCTCGCTTGCGGGGATTCTGCCGGACGCACTTCGTTCGTTAGCGGCGAGCGGCTTCCGCGACACGACGCGCGTCGCCGCGGGCGACGCCGATCTGTGGGCCGCGATCTTCGCCCAGAACCGCGGCGCGGTATTGGCCGCCCTCGCCCGCTTTCGCGTCCGACTCGACGAGTTCCGGTCCGCCATCGAAATCGACGACATGACGACGCTGCGGCGACTGCTCGCCGAAGCGAAGGCGATGCGCGATTCGCTGGATGGCCCCGGTTCGTCGTGAATGAGAGCAGACGGTTGGTAGGTCCCGCCGGGCGGGCGGGACCGAAGTCGCTTGGGTGCCGCCCCACAGGCGGGGCCGAACAAACGCCCCCGTTGCAACATACGGCGGGATTGGGTGG
>CAZNSL010001091.1:0-2234 GCA_964574975.1 uncultured Alcaligenaceae bacterium
ACGAGAGCATTCGCGGCCAAGGACGGCGAACGCCCCGGCAAGAGCGTCAGCGAGGCGATGCCGACGCGGGCGTTTCCCGCCGACGCGCCGAAAACGCGGCGGCTCGTGCCCGGGATGACCGGCACACTCAAGCTCGCCGTCGGGGGTTTCGGTGAATCGTTCGTGCTGCCCAGCACTGCGGTTTACGCCCGCAGCGGCAGTAGCTACGTCCTGTTGGTGGAGAACGGCCGCACCCGCCAAGTGCCTGTGAAGGTACAACTGAGCGACGGCAAAACCGCACGCGTGGCGATCCTTGCCCGGACCCGCGACGCGAACGGAACCAGCCGCGACGTGCTCCAGGAACTGACCGGGAACGAGACGATCGTGCTCGCCCGTCAACTGGAGATCGGCGAAGACGCCGCGGTGAAGCCCGCCGTTGCCGAGTGGTGAATCGACGCGGCAAGGAGGCCGTTGTGAAACGCTGGATGATCGGTTTGGCGTCCGGGCTGGCGGGCTGCGCGACGACCACGCCCCCCGAACTGCCATCCGTCGCGGCCCTGCCGGGACCGCTTAAAACGGAGCCCGCCAAAAGTGCGTCGGCGTACGCACAGACGGAAACCTACGCCATCGACCTGCCGACGGTTCTCAAACTCGTCGACGGGAACAATCCGCGGATCGGCAACGCCGCCGCGCGGCTGCGCGAGGCCGACGCCCGCGTGCAGAAGGCCGACGTGCTCTGGCTCCCGACGCTCGGGGCCGGCGCCATCTACAACCGCTTCGACGGCCAGACCCAGAACCAGAGGGGCGAAGTCTTCGGCACGTCGCGGGCCAACCTCTTTGGCGGCGGAGCCCTCGCCGTCGGTTTCGACTTCGCCGAGGCCTACTACCGCCCGCTCGTCGAACGCCAACTCCGCGCGAGCGCCGACTTTCAATACCAGAGTCAAGTGCTCGGCAGCGAACTCGACGCCGTGTTGGCGTACCTCGATCTCGTGCAAGTGAAAGCCCAGCAGGCGATCAACGCGGACATCCTCGCCAAGGCCGAGGACATGCTGCAGGCCGCAAAAAACGCTACGGCGGCGCGGCTCGACCGCAGCGCCGGCGACCTGCAACGGGCCAAAACGGAAGTCTACTTCCGCCAGCAGGAGAAGCTCGACCTCGAAGGCCGGGCCGCCGCGGCCTCGGCCCGGAAGCCCAACCGCGAACGCGACGTCGCCCTGATCGACGAGTCGGCGAGCTTGGATCAACTCATCGGCATCGGCGTGATGAACAACCCCGCGCTGGCGGCCAACCGCGCCGCCATCGGTGCCGCATGGGAGCGGGTGAAGGCCGCCAAGCAATCACCGTGGGTCCCGAAGCTGCTCATCACGGACCAGATCGGCAGCTTCGGCGGCGGCCTGAACGATGACCTGTCGAAGTTCGACGCCCGCAACGCCCTCGGTGCTCAACTCTTCTGGGAGATCCGCAACCTCGGCTTGGGCAACCGCGCCGAAGTCGCCGAACGCCGCGCCCAGATGGAGCAGACGCAGTACGAACTCCTCGACACGCAAGCCCGGCTCGCCGCGGAGATCGTCGAGGCGTCGCAACTGGCGATCGCCAAGGCGGAGTCGCTCAAGGTCGCGGAACTCGCCGTGAAGGAATCGACGGACCTCTACCGCATCGCCAAGGACGGCACGTTCAACGTGATCGACGCGAAGAACCTCTTCGACGCCCTGCGGCCGTTGCAGGCAATTCAGACACTGAGCCAGGCGAAGAACAACTACCTCAGCGCCGTGATGGACTACAACCGCGCCCAATACCGGCTCTTCACGGCACTGGGCCAACCGCCGAAAGCCGCCGATGGAGCCAAGCCTCAGTCCAGCACGAAGATCAGGTAGACGGCCATGGCCGTGCCGAACAGCCCCACCAGCACGGCAACGACAAACCCGAGAGAGATGCGGCTCGGCAGGATCGGTTCGCCCTGTTTGAGCCGCCGGAGGGTGTTCTGATACCCCCAGGCGGCACACGTCATGATCGCAACCGCGAAAAACACCAAAGCTGTGCCGACCCATAACGATGCCCCGGATTGCGGCGGGGGCGGCACGCCTTGAACGAACGCCATCTGCCGGACGAACGCCCCGAACTTGGCGATCACGAAGCCGAACCCGAGCAGGGCCACGCCGGTGCGGACCCATGCCAGCAGCGTCCGCTCGGCGGCGAAGAGCACCCGCGGGTCGATCTCAGGCTCCATCGGTGTCCTCCGAGTGATCTCCCAGCAG
>CAZNSL010001092.1:0-2232 GCA_964574975.1 uncultured Alcaligenaceae bacterium
GCGGACGACGCCGACCGGCTTGCCGCTCTGCACGAGCAGCGTCTCGTCGTTCTCCAGCCGCTTGTGGGTGCTGTCGATGGCGTCGAGGCACGCCTTGTTGCGGGCGGCCTTGCCGGTGCCGCCGTAAACGACGAGGTCGGCGGGTCGCTCGGCGACGGCCGGGTCGAGGTTGTTGCGCAACATCCGCAGGGCGGCTTCCTGATGCCAGCCCTTGCACTCCAACGTATGCGACATGCGACGACTCCGCTTCGGTGAGCGACACTTCGCAGAAGCGTGGTTACGCTTCTACGAAGCGTCGCTCAACGAAGACTACTGCGGCGTGACCGTGAGCGTCACGCGCTGACCCTTGCGCTCGACGACGATCTCCAGCGGCTGGCCCTTCTTCTGGCCCTTCATCGCCTCCATGTACGCCGTCATGTTCTTCACCGGCTTGCCGGCGATCGTCACGATGCGGTCGCCGTCCTTGACGCCGCCCTTCTCGGCCGCGCCGCCCTTGGTCACTGCCGCGATGCGCACGCCCTCGCCCTCGGACGTGTAGTCCGGCATGATGCCCAGCCGCGGGCCGCCGCCGTGGCCCGACATCATCGGCGGAGCGGCCGTCTTCTGGTACACCGGTCGGACTGCCGTCGCCTGCTGGGCGGCCAGTTCCTCGACCGCGTCCACGACCGTGGCCAGCCCGGTAAAGTTGATGCGGTCCACGGTGTCGCTCGGCTTGTGGTAGTCCTCGTGCGCCCCGGTGAAGAAGAAGAAGACCGGCACGCCCTTCATGTAGAACGAGGCGTGGTCGCTCGGCCCCAGGCCGCTCTCGCCCTTGGCCGCGGCCAGGTGGTACTTGGTCGCCAGGCCGTCCACCAGCCCGCCGAACTCCTTGGCCGTGCCTACGCCGCTGATTTCGAGCTTGCCCTTGCCCGTCGCCACGTCGGTCTTCATCCGGCCGACCATGTCGAGGTTGATCATCACGGACGTGCCTTCCAGCGGCACCGGCGGCTTCGAGACGTAGTGGGCCGAGCCGAGGAGGCTGATCTCCTCGCCGCTGAACGCCGCGAAGACCAGCCGCCGACCCTGGCGCTCCCGCATCGCGCCGAAGCGGCGGGCCAGCTCGATGAGGGCCGTGGTGCCGGAGGCGTTGTCGTCGGCTCCGAAGTGGATGCGCGGCTGCCGCGTCGGGTCGAGGCTGCCGGGGCCGCCCATGCCCAGGTGGTCGTAGTGCGCCCCAATCACGACCGTTTCGTTGGCCAGCGGCCCGGACCCTTCCAGCATGCCGAGGACGTTCTTGATGCCGATGGTCGGCCGCTCGACCGACACCGACACCTTCGCCGAGCAACCGGGCAACGGTCGGCTCTGCGGCTTCAGGTCGCGGTCGATCTCCTCTTCGACCTGGACGAGCGACTTGTTCGCAGTCGCACGCAGCAAGGCGTCGGCGAACGAACGTTTGACGTGGAACGCGGGAATCTTGACCGGGTCGCCGCCGGCGGTGAACAGGAAGTCGGTGAGGTTGTCCTCCGTCTCGGAGGCGTCGTTGACCACCAGCACGGCGGCCGCCTTGTGCTCCTCGGCGTTGGCGAGCTTCGTCGACCAGGACGCCACCTTCTGCCGCGTTGCTTCGTCGGCGAACGGCTTGTCGGTGGCGTTGAAGCGCGGTGCCCGGCGGATGACGACGACGATCTTGCCGGCCACGTCGAGGCCGGCGTAGTCGTCGTACTTGGCCGCTTCCGACGTGATGCCGTAACCGGCGAAGACGAGACCCGCATCGACGTACCCGGCCCCGGTCAGGCCGAGCGGCTGGAAGTCGTCGCCGGCGGCGAGCGCCTTACGGCCAGCCGGCCCGGTCAGCTCGACGGTCTGCGCGCCGCGCAGGGTCGGCCGACCGAGGAAGGTGAACGGCTGGAAGTACGAGCCATCGGGCATGACGGGCTTGAGGCCGGCGGCCTTGAACGCGGCGGCGACGTAGTCGGCCGCCTTGTCGATGCCGGCCGAGCCGGGTCCGCGCCCCTCGCACTCCGGCGAGGCGAGGAAGGTTAGGTCCTTGCGCAACCGCTCCGCGACCGGCGGTGCCTGGGCCGGCAGGTTGGCGGCGAGGGTCAGTAGCGCAAGCGCGACGAGTCGGAATCGGGTCATGAAACGGAGCCTCGGGTCGGCGAATGGCGTGTACTGGAATTGTAGGAGAGCGTCGGACAAGGGGGCAGTCATGCTCTGTGGGCGCGCCCCTGAGCGGGGGGCGTCAGCCCCCTG
>CAZNSL010001093.1:0-2231 GCA_964574975.1 uncultured Alcaligenaceae bacterium
CGAGGCGTTGAACCTACGCGAGGATGTCGCGTCGATCCTCGCGGCGAAGTTCGGCCCGGACCACCCCGAAACGCTCCGAGGCTTGTACGCTCTGGCTTACAGCCGCCGAGACTTCGACCGGCTCACGGACGCGATCGCGATTCACGAAAGGGCATTGCCCCTCCAGCTGTCGAAGCTCGGCCCGAACAACGCCGACACGCTCGGCACCATGCAAGCGTTAGCCATCAACTACCGGGATGTCGGGCGACACGACAAGTCGCTGAAACTCGCCGACGAGGTGCTGACGAGGCGGAAGGCGATCTACGGCTCGGACCACGTCCTGACGCTAGCGAGCATGTGGAGCCGCGCGGAGTCGCTGATTCTCATGAAGCGCGGAGACGAGGCGGTCGCGCTACTCGAGGATTGCCTGCGCCGCGCCGGCGACAAGCCCGAGAACGGCCGGCAAATTGGGGCCGCCCTGGCCGTGCTCTTGCGCTATTATTCGGACCGGGGCGACGCGGCCCGCTGCCGGGCCATGGCCGAGCGGTGGGAGAAGCTCGGACGCACGGACCCCATCAGCCTGTACTTCGCCGCCTGCTTCCGCAGCATCGCCGCGGAGGCGGCCCGAAACGATCCCAAGGCGCAGACCGCCGAGGCCGACCGCGCGATGGAGTGGCTGCGTCAGGCCGTCGGCGCCGGAATGCGGAACGTGGCGCACATGGAGAAGGACGCGGACCTCACGGCCCTACGCGGGCGGGCGGACTTCCAGCAGCTCCTGGCGAGCCTCCGCTAAAAGGCGGCCGCGGGATTCCACCGCCCGACGAAGGGCGTCGTGTCGGGTGAGCCTCGAGGACGCGGCCACCGGCTTTGGTAGAATGACCCATCTGGCCTGAATGAAATGGCTCGCCTCACCGATCGCGGCGCGACGGAGGAAGTTGCGCTCACCCGCCGGGGTCGACGCCGAGCGATCGCAGTTTGTCGGCGAGTTGTTCGGCCCGCGCGCGTTCGGCTTCCGCGCGCGCGCACTCGACGTCGGCCCGCTGTTGGGCCTGCTGCCGCGCGCGCCGTTCCTCGTTCGCACGTTGCCGTTCGCCGTACATCGCCTCGGTTTGCTCGACGAACGTTAAGAACCGCGAGCCGTCGGGCTGGTACAGCACCAACTCCGATTCGGACGACGTGTCGAACCGAATGCCCAAACGCGGGCTGACCCAACCGTCGATCGGGTCGATCTCGCGGAGTTCGTCGTCGGCGCGGCGGTAGGCCGTCAGCACGGCCGCGTCCGGGTCGTACATGTAGTACTCCTCGACGCCGTAGCGCTCGTAGAAGCGGAACTTGCGGATCATCTCGGCGTCGCGGTTGCCCGGCGATAGCACCTCGAAGACGACGGTCAGCGGGACGTTGCCTTCCTCCCATTGGCGGTACGATCCGCGGTCGCCTTTTGGGCGGCCGACGACGACGTACACGTCCGGGGCCATGCGGATGTCCGGCCGGCCGCGCACCGGATACCACAGGTTGTCCCCGGCGACGAAGACGCTGGGGTCGCCGCGGTAGAGGGCATCGAGATTGCCCTGGATGGTGACGATCCAGCGGAACTGGCGGGTGTTTTCGGCCATGGGCAGCCCGTCGCTATCGGGATAAGTGATCGGGGCCGGGTCCGCGGTCGGTGCAGCCATACGCGACAACCTCGCAGCGTCGGAGCGACGACACCAGCCTAATGCCCGCGCCGGTCGGTGTAAAGCCGCGTTGCGCAGGCGTCTCCCTTCTCCGGCCCGATTCGTTTCCCGTTTCACCGCGTTTCACGACACGAACGATTCGTTTCACCCACCCTCACCCCGAAACCGTGAAACGCGAAACGAATCCGCCCCGCCGGCTCGCCGCTCACGCCAGGAGGTCGGTCAAGACGTGCCCGTGAACGTCGGTCAGGCGGCGGTCGATGCCGTTGTGGCGCACCGTCAGCTTCGTGTGGTCGAGGCCCAACAGGTGCAGCACCGTCGCATGGATGTCGTACACCTCGGTGGGGTGGTTGCGGTCGGCCGGCTTGTAGCCGAAGTCGTCGCTTGGGCCGAACGTCACGCCGCCTTTGATGCCGCCGCCGCACAGCCAGTTCGTGAAGCAGTACGGGTTGTGGTCGCGGCCCTTGCCGCCCTGCGAACTCGGCATCCGGCCGAATTCCGTCGTCCACAACACTACCGTGTCGTCGAGCAACCCGACGCGCTTCAGGTCCGCGATCAGCCCAGCCGCGCCGCGGGCCA
>CAZNSL010001094.1:0-2224 GCA_964574975.1 uncultured Alcaligenaceae bacterium
GCCGTCCTGCCGGCCAGTCGAGGTTGGGCAGCAACTTTTTCTCCTGCTGCATCACCAGTTCGATGATGTCGGCCGTCGCTTCCCATTTCGCTTGGCCGGTACGCTTGGCTGCCGCAATCGCGTACTCCTTCAGGACCTTGGCGCGGATGTCGCCGTCTTTGTAGACGCGGTGGCCGAAGCCCATCACCTTTTCCTTTCGGGCCAGGGCGCTGCGGATCCACGCCTCGGCCGTATCCGGGCCGCCGGAAGCGAGCAACAGGTCCATGACCTTTTCGTTCGCCCCACCGTGGAGCGGCCCTTTCAGAGCGCCGATCGCGGCAACGACGCCGGAGTGCAAGTCCGACAGCGTTGAGACGACGACGCGGGCCGCGAACGTCGAAGCGTTGAACTCGTGTTCGGCGTAGAGCGTCAGCGAGGCATCGAACGCGCGGACCTCTTCCGGGGTCGCCTCGCGTCCACGAAGGATGTACAGGAAGTGCGCCGCATGGCCCAGGTCCGGCCGCGGGTCGACGGACGGTTGACCCTTGACGACGCGGAACTGTTCCGCGATACACAGCGGGATTTGCGCGTAGAGCCGCTCGGCCTTACGCAGATTCGCCTCGGTGGAGTTGTTGTCAGTGTCCGGGTCGAAATGAGAGAGGATACTGATGGAGGTGCGCAGGACATCCATCGGTGATGTCGATTTCGGCAGAGCCGGAAACAGGGTCTTGAGCGGTTCGGGGATCCGGCGGGCCGCTGAGATGCGGGCCTTGAAGTCGGCCAATTGTTTCGCGGTGGGCAGTTCGCCGTGGAGTAACAGATGTGCAACTTCATCGAACTCGCACCGCTCCGCCAGTTCTGTGACGGGGTAGCCTCGGTAGCGCAAGCCGCCTTCGACAGTCGAGATCGCCGACTCGCCAGCGATGACGCCCTCCAAACCCGGCGAGTAGATTTCCGTCGCCATGTTCGCTCCCTTCGTCGCGGATTGACACGTCATCCAGAATAGCGATTTCGCGGCGGTGGGGGAACCGCCACGCCGTCAGAGGGACGGCTGTTGACGTTCCGCTGCGCCGCCCTTACGATTGCAGGATCGGACAGATAGCTCAGTTGGTAGAGCACTAGACTGAAAATCTGGGGGTCGCCGGTTCAAGTCCGGCTCTGTCCACTCGCAATTGCGATTCACGTCAACTTCCCTTCGACTCGTCGTGTCGGCTGCAGACGCCAACGACCACGCAACGACTGCGTTTACCGAGTCGTTCGGCGAGCGTTCGCCGAGCGTCAATTCCTGATTCGAGAAACAGGTGTCAGAATAGCATGGCCAGGGGTTGCGACGGTGGACCTCGCCACAAGATTAGATGCGCGAATGTGCGTACACAACCTGTCATTCTCACAACGCGGTGGTAAAATGTCAGTCCTACCCGCCGACAGCCCTCCTATGGGTGTTCGCACATGACTTGCCGTCGTACGCTCGTCACCGTTTGGTGCGTCATCTCGCCCGCCGCGTTCGCCGCTCCCGTCGATTACAACCGCGACGTGCTGCCGATACTGTCCGACAATTGCTTCGCCTGCCACGGCCCCGACAAGGGGCAGCGCAAAGCGGGGCTACGCCTCGACGACCGAGCGATCGCCGTCAAGAAGGGTGCGATCATACCCGGTAAACCAGGCGACAGCGAACTGGTGCGCCGCGTGTTCCACGACGACCCGACCGAGATGATGCCACCGGAGGAGGCCCACAAGTCATTGACGGCCGCGCAGAAGGAGACTCTCAAACGCTGGGTCGCCGAGGGGGCGGTATACCAACCGCACTGGGCGTACATCGCACCCAAGCGGCCGACCGTTCCGACACCGGCCAAGACCGGGTGGGTGCGTAATGCCGTCGATGCCTTCCTACTCGCGGCGATGGAAACGAAAGGTGTTGGGCCATCACCGGAGGTCGACCGGCGGACACTGCTGCGTCGCCTGAGCCTCGACCTGACCGGACTGCCACCCACGCCCGCGGAGGTCCGTGCGTTCGTCGAGGATCGCGACTCACGGGCCTACGAGAAACAGGTTGACCGGCTACTGCGGTCGCCGCATTTCGGCGAGCGAATGGCCGTGCCGTGGCTCGACTTGGTGCGCTTCGCCGATACTGTCGGCTATCACGGCGACCAGTACCAGAACGTCTTTCCGTACCGCGACTACGTCATCGACGCCTTCAACTCCAACAAGCGGTTCGACGCTTTTACCCGCGAGCACATTGCCGGCG
>CAZNSL010001095.1:0-2218 GCA_964574975.1 uncultured Alcaligenaceae bacterium
ACGCGGCAACCGGTGCCGAGTTCCGCGACTTTCCGCCGGATCAGCCGGGTAGACTCCACGCGGGCCTTGGCCCCACGATCGTCGAGTTGGGCGTTGAGGAAGAACACCGGTGGGGCCGCCGGCGCAACGCGTTCCTTCAGCCGGACCCATGCAGCGACACGCGGCCGGGCGGCGTCCCAGCCGGCAAGGCCGGGCGCGTCGGGCGTCGGGCTGAGCCAGAAGTGGCCGTCGGCGAGCATCTCGTAGCGGTCGCGGCGGAAAAAGATCGCCGTGTCACCGCCGTCCATGCCGGCAGCGAGTACCGTATGGCCGGTCAGCCGGTCGGCCAGGAAGTCCCTCGGGCCAGCCTGCGCGTCCAGGGTGCCGAGTAGGTCCGGGTCGAACGCGGCGACCGTGCCAGCGAGGAACGACTTCCGTCGCTCCCAGCCGTCCGCGGTCGCGTCGCCGCCGAGGTGGACGCTCATCACCCGAACCGGCAGGTCGGCTGCCGCGAGGCCACCGGCACACCATGCGGCAAGCAGTACGGCCAACGAGCGGATCATGGTCATTGCTCCGACGGGGCTTCCCGACACCGTAGTCGGTACCGTCTCGTCGTCGAGATGGATGCGCCGTCGCGCGATCTCGGTTACGGACATGGCAGCGAGTCGGCCGACCGGGTAGATTCTTTCTTAACTCGACGGTTCGGCACCGGCCGCCACGTGGCGGCGTCCCTCCGGAGTGACCGGATGATACCCATCGACGACGCTTCCGTGGACGCTGCCGCCCCGAACGCCGACGCCGCCAAGAACGGCCGGGGGCTGGTCCTCAAGGGCAAGCTGGCCAACCTGCACATCTCGGACGATGCAACGCTCTTGTTCGGCGAGTGCCAGGGCAGCGGCAAGCAACCCTACCGCTGCTCGTGCGACTTCGCCCGACCGGAGCAACCAACCTACCGCTGCTCCTGCCCGAGTCGGCAGTTCCCGTGCAAGCACTGCCTCGGCCTCCTGTATGCCTACGCCAAGAAGAAGCCGTTCACCACCGCGCCGGTGCCGGACGACTTGCAAGCCAAGCGCGAGAAGCTGGTCTCCCGCGCCGAAAAGAAGGCCGTCGAAGCCGAAACGCCGAAGCAGGTGAACCAGGCCGCGCTGGCGAAGAAGGTCAAGGCACAGCTCGCCGGCATCGACGTGTTGGAGCGGCTGACACACGATCTGGTTCGCCTCGGCGTCGGCAACATGAACGCCAAGCTCGCCGCCCAGGTGGAGAAACAGGCCGACCAACTCGGCGACGCTTACTTACCCGGTGCCCGCGCCGCCCTACACCACTACACGCAGCTTTTCGCCGACGACGAAGGGCACTACGCCGAACGAACGGCTAGCCGGGCGGAGCGCATCCACACCGAGGCCATCGACCAGTTGAGCCGACTGCACGCCATCGTCAAACAGGGCCGGGCGTACCTGACGAAGCGGCTCGACGACCCGACGCTCGCGGTGCCGACCGACACGCCGATTGCCGCGTGGCTCGGCCACGCCTGGCAACTCGCCGAACTGAAGGCCGTCGGCCTCGTGGAGCCGGACGCGGAGTTGGTGCAACTCGCCTTCAACTCCCACGACGACCGTGCCCGGCAGGAATACATCGACACCGGCATCTGGATGACGCTCGGCAACGGTCGCATCCGCCTCACGCAGACGTTGCGGCCGTACAAGGCGGCCAAACACATCAAGAGCGAGGACAGCTTCTTCCAGGTGGCGCAGGTGAAGGAGTTGTGCGTCTACCCCGGCGGCATCAACCCGCGGGTGCGCTGGAACGGCATGACGCCGCGGCCGCTGGAGCCGAAGGATTTGGCGACGATTCGCCGGCACGCACACTCCGACTTCGCCGCCGCGATCAAGGAGGTCAAGGGATCGCTCAAGGGACCGTTGGCCGACAAGACGCCCATCCTGGCACTCAACTACAAGTCGCTCGGCCGGGTCGGCGAGGCGTTCGTCGCCGAGGACGCGAACGGCGAGCGGCTCGTGCTGACCGATGTCGGCATGGCCGAGGAGCCGGCGAGTTGCCACCTGCTGCCGCTGTTGCCGAAGGAGGCGCTGGCCGGGCAGACGCTGATCGCCCGGTTCCGGCACGACCTGGACGCGCGCACGTTGCGGATCAAACCGCTGAGCATCGTCGCGGCGACGGACGTGGTGCGGTTGACATTGTGATCGCAAGAATTAGCCACAGATGAACACAGATGAACACAGAT
>CAZNSL010001096.1:0-2211 GCA_964574975.1 uncultured Alcaligenaceae bacterium
GCGGCGGAGCGCGGCACCCGCCGCGCTCCGCTGCGCGGCGCGGCTAAACGGGCGCATCATGCATCTTCCAGGTAAAACAGCGCGTCCGCCAGTTCGTTCGACGCCTTTTCCAGGGCCGACCATCGGCGATCCGTCAGCGCCGTCCGCACGGCCGTCATCATCCGATCCAGCTCCGGCTTGTCCTCCGGCTGCACCTTCTCCGCCAGCCGCTCGGCCTTTTCCAAGAGCGCCTTCGCCTGCACGCTCTCGCGCTGTCCCTCGCGCGGGCCGGGTGCCAGGGTCGGCAGTTCCGCACCATTCTCGTCCGTCTCGTAGCCGACGATGTCGTCGTTGTCGCCGCCCGCGCCGCCGAATGACTCGCCCCAGAGCATGTCCAGCCGCTCGCGTGCCCCGGCCGCTTCGTCGCGCTCGAACCGGGCCAGGGCGTTGTCGATGGTGATCTGCTTCTGCAAGCCGGTCGCCTTCTCCTTGGCCGACACCTTGAGCATGCCGTCCAGGTTCAGGTCGAGCTGCACCACGATCTGGTTGCCGGCCGGCACCGCGGCCAACCCCTCGACGAGGAACCGGCCGACCTCGTGGTTCTGGCGCACGTCGTCCGACTCGCCCTGATAGACCTCGATCTCGACCTTCGGTTGGCGGTCCTGCACCGTACGGAACGCCTCGCTGCGCGACGCCGGCAGCGGCGAGTTGCGGCGGATGATCGGTGCGAAGCGGTGCAGGAACGGCACGCCGAAGTCGTCGTCGCCGGGGTCCATGCACTTGATGCCGAGCGAATGCGGCGTGATGTCCACCAAGACCGCACCCACGTCGTCGCCGGCCACGATCGCGCCTTGCAGGGCCGCGCCGAGGGCGACGATCAGGTCCGGGTTGACCTCGCGGTGGGCCGCCTGGCCGAGCCGCTCCTCGAGCAGCGCCCCGATCATCGGCGTGCGCGTCGAACCGCCGACCAGGACCACGCGGTCGATTTGCCGGCCGGTCAGTCGGGCGTCGTCGAGCGCGCGCTGCACGCAGTCCATCGTGCGGTCGATCAGCGGGCGGATCAACTCCTGGTACTCCTCGCGGCTGACCTCTTCGGTCAGGTGCAGGGCGACGCCGTCTTTCTCGGCGAGGAACTCCTCCTCGGCGCGGGCGAAGGCGTGGTCGGACAGGTGCCGCTTGGCCGCCTCCGCGGCTCGCAGGACGCGCGACTGAGCGACGGCGTTGGTGCGCAGGTCGACGCCGTGCTTGGCCTCGAAGCGGTCGGTAAGCAGTTTGGCGAGCAGCTCGTCGAAGTCGTCGCCGCCGAGTTGCGTGTCGCCGTGGCTGGCCAACACCTCGACGACGCCGGCCTGGGCCTGCACCACCGACACATCGAAGGTGCCGCCACCGAGGTCGTAGACCAGGACGCGGCTCAGTTCCGCTTCGCGCGGGTCGTAGGCGAGCGACGCGGCCGTCGGCTCGTTGATGATGCGGACGACTTCGAGGCCGGCCAACTCGCCCGCTTCGCGGGTCGCCTGCCGCTGGGCGTCGTTGAAGTACGCCGGCACCGTGATGACGGCCTTATTGACGGTGAAGCCGAGGGCCTTGGCGGCGCGCTCCTTGAGGGCGCGCAGGATCATGGCGCTGATCTCCTGCGGACGATACTCTCGATCGCCGAGGCGGACCTTCACGTCCTGGCCCATCTTGCGCTTGATCGACTTGACGGTGCGCTCCGGCGCGAGGGCGTACTGATTGCGGGCGGCCCGGCCGACGAGGAGTTTGCCGTCGGGTCCGAGGCCGACGAACGACGGCAAGATCGGGTCGCCGTCGCCATCGTCGAGGACCACCGGCGCGCCCTCGCGGACGACGGCGACTTCGCTGTTGGTGGTGCCCAGGTCGATACCGAGGATGGTGTCGGGCATGGGGTTCCGAGTCCGTAGCCGGGACGAGCGAGAGGTTATTGTAGCGGGCCGACCCGGCCATTGGCCCGCGGGGAATCCGCCCCGCGCAAGTTTGGTTTGGTACGGCATTTTCCTGATAGATCGATGTTCGAGGAACACCAAGGAGACACGACCGATGAAAAGCATCATCCTCGCCGCTGCCGTCGTTGCAGCCACACTCGGTTGGACCGGCACCGCGAAAGCGAACCACCGGAATTGGGGTCCATATGGGCACTACGGTGCCTCTTACGGCTACCCCAGCAACTACCGTTACGGCTATCCGAGCTACTACCGCTACGGGTACGGCTATCCG
>CAZNSL010001097.1:0-2208 GCA_964574975.1 uncultured Alcaligenaceae bacterium
GGCTGGCGATCCGGCGGGCCTGGGTAGGTGCCGAACTGGCAATGGCGGCCGGCGACGGCGCGCGGGCCCAGGCGTCGGCCGAACGCGGCGTCGAGCTTGCCGAACGGGCCCTGCCCGCGCTGCGCCGGCACCGCGTGAAGAGCGACATGGTGCTCGCCGCGGCACTTTGCAGCGCGGGGGCCATCGACCGCGCCCGCGAGGTCGCCGATCGGGCGTTGACCGACACCGCCGTCTACGGTCTGGTGCCGTTACGGTGGGCGTTGGCCTGCCTGCTGTCCGACCTCGGAAGCACGACACGCGCAACGCACGAAGTGGTAACGATCCGGGAACAGTGTGCCGCCGAGGTGACACGGCGCGGAGGCCGCTGGAGCGGCGGCTAACGCCGATACCCAGCACAGACAGATATGGTCTAGCTGGGACCACGCTGTCACCGAAGAGCGCCGTTCGTAACGTTGGAGATATCGCCGTCGATGACAATTCCGGGAGATCGTCTCGACGCCGCCGTTGCTGAGGCCGTGGCCGGCAGCCGGGATGCGCTCCGGGAAGTACTGGAGACCATTCGTCCAATTGTGGTCCGTTACATCCGGGCTCGCCTGGGGACCGCGGAGCGAGTGGGTCTGTCAGCTGACGACGTCGCTCAGGAGGTTTGCTTGGCCGCCATCCAGGCGCTGCCGCGCTACCAGGATCAGGGTCGCCCCTTCCTGGCCTTCGTGTACGGCATCGCTGCCCACAAGGTCGCCGACGCTCACCGCGCCGCCGGCCGTAATCGCTCCGAGCCCACCGATCAGGTGCCGGAGCGGTACTCGCTCGAGTCGGGACCCGAGCAGATGGCACTGCAGGCCGACGCCGCGAGCCGGATGAACAAGCTTCTGGAGACCCTGCCAGACAAGCAGCGCGAGATCCTGATCCTGCGCATCGTGGTCGGCATGTCCGCGGAGGAGACCGCCGAGGCGGTCGGCAGCACGCCGGGCGCGGTCCGGGTCGCTCAGCACCGTGCCCTGGCGAAGCTCAAGTTGGAGATCACGGCGGCAGGACCCGACCATGTCTGACTTCGGACGCACCCCGGGTAACGACGACGCGTCGCTGGATGCCGTGCTGGCCAGTGACCGGCTCGTCGACGCCCTCGCCGCCGGGCAGTCGGTTCCCCCGAGGGATCAGGCCGACGCGGAATTGTTCGCGCTGCTGGGCGGCTGGCGCGACGAGATGCGTTGGCCGCCGGCGACCGCCCTGGTCACCGAACAGGACGCCGTCACCGCACTGCAGGCCGGCCTGGCCGAGAAGCAGGGCAGCGGGCGCAGCCGCCGCGGCCTGAGCGTGGTCGGTGCCGTCGCCGCCGCGGTGCTGGGCATCGGTGGATTCGGCGCGGTCGTTTCCGGCGCCGGCCCCGGCGATGCGCTCTATGGGTTGCGGACGATGTTCTTCGGGGCGCCCAAGCAGGTCCGCACCGACCAGGTCGCCCTGGCCGCCCAGACCGAGCTCAACCAGGTTCAGGACCTGATCGCCCGCGGCGACTGGCAGGCGGCGCAGGACAAGCTCGTCGCGGTCAGCACGCAGGTGGCCTCCGTCGGCGACGCGGACCAGAAGCAGCAGTTGTTCGATCAGTGGAACCAGTTGTCGGCGAAGGTCGTCGAGCGCAATCCCGAGGCCACCGTCGCGCCCGGCATCACCTACACCGTCCCGGCGTCGGCAACCGAACTGGTGCCCACCCCGGCCGCGACCACGGTGCCGAACACCCCGATCCCGCCGATCACCATCTCGACCACGCCGGACTCGCCGTCGACGGGCTCCAGCAGCCCCAGTCCGTCGCCGTCGGAGGTGACGACGTCGCCGTCGGCCCCGGGCTCAACATCACCGGAGCAGACGCCACCGTCGACGACGCCGCCGCCCACGTCCGCGACCCCGTCGCCGACCTCCACCCCGAGCAGTCCGGCGGCCGCCAGTACCACCGCGACCAGCGCGGCGCCGACTACGACCACCCCGCCGCCGGCCAGCACCTCGTCCGCGCCGGCCAGTACCACCGCCGCGCCTGCCAGTACCACCGCGGCGCCGAGCAGCGCGTCCGCCGCGCCGGCGAGCACCACGACGACCGCGGCCCGGGCCGCCACCTCCACGGCGGCCCCCGCCACGACGGCCGCTGCGCCCGCGGCGGCGAGCCCGGCCGGCGGGCCGCAGTGCGTGGGCTCGGCAGCGGCGGCGGCGCCCGCGGCG
>CAZNSL010001098.1:0-2205 GCA_964574975.1 uncultured Alcaligenaceae bacterium
GACCGCCAACTGGGCGTTCTTCGGCGGCAACGGCATCCAGTTCGACGGTACCGAGGCTGCCGCGACCCCCGACGGCACCGTCCCAGATCCGCTAGCGAACAACGCCTTTATCGACATCCCGGTGACCGCCTCCGTCGCCGCCTGGGCGAATGGTGCGGCGAACCTCGGCTGGGGAATCCAGACGACATCGAGCAACGGGTGGGACTTCTCCAGCTCCGAGTTCGCGAACCCGGCCGGCCGGCAGCCGCGGCTGACCGTCGATTTCACGGCCCCGTCGACCGCGGGCACGCTTCGCTTCGCGGCCGGCGCGGTCGGCATCGACGAGTCCGCCGGCACGGCGATCCTCACCGTCGAGCGCGTTGGCGGCACGGTCGGCGCGGTCTCGGTGCAGTACGCCACCGCCGACGGCAGCGCCCTGGCCGGCAGCGACTACACGGCCACGGCCGGCACGCTCAACTTCGCGGACGGCCAAGGCTCGGCGACCATCGCCGTCCCGATCGCCAATGACGCGAGCATCGAACCGGACGAGACGTTTGCCGTGACACTGTCGGCCGTCGGCGGCGGGGCGTCCCTCGGCACGCCGGCGGTAACGACTGTCGCGATCCGCGACGACGACGGGCCAGGCGTGTTGCAGTTCGCCTCGGCGGCGGTTACCGCGGTCGAGGACGTGCCGGGCGGCGTCAGCGTCACGGTGACGCGCACGGCCGGCCGCGGCGGGCCAGTGTCGGTGCAGTACGCCACAGCCAATGGCACCGGCAACGCGGGCACCGACTACGTCGCTACCAGCGGCACGCTCAACTTCGCCGGCGGCCAGGCGTCGGCCAGCTTCGTGGTACCGCTGGTAGCCAACGCGGCCGTCCGCGGTGAGCGCACCTTCACCGTCACCCTGTCGGTTCCCGGCGGCGGTGCGGTCCTTGGCGCGGTGGCGACCGCGACCGTCACGGTGCTCGAAAACGACCTCTTGCTCAACGAGCTGGACATCAATCCGCCGGGTGTGGACAACCCGTTCGAGTACGCCGAACTGCGCGGCACGGCAACGGGCAGCTTCAACAACGTCTACTTCGTCACTATCGAGGGCGACGCCGGCACGCTGGGGGAAAACCCTGGCGAGTTCAAGACGGTCGTGCCCCTCGCCGGGGCCGCGCTGGGGGCCAACGGCTTGTTGGTTATCAAGTCGCCGACTGGCGGGTTCGCGATCCCCGCTGAGACGCCCGTCATCGCCGCCGGCCGTTTCGAGTTGTTCGATGCGCTCGGCAACGACACAACGACTTTCGCGCTCGTCTACAGTACGACACCGATCGTCGAGGGGGCCGACTACGACGCCGACGACAACGGCACCCTGGAACTACTGCCGTCGGGCGCGAATCTGTTCGACTCCTTCACCGTCGTGGATCGCGGAGCCGGGGACATCTTCTATTCGCCGGTCCTCTTCAACGAGATCGGTGGGACCGAGCCGTCGGCGGCAACGCGGTTACCCGGCAACGTCGATCCGAAGTCGACCGCGGCGTTCTACTTCGGCGTCCTGGCCGGGACGACCAGCGACTCGGTGATCTACGACCCAGCACTGGCCAGTCCGAACGCGCCGGCGGTCGCGGTGCTGACGCCGGGTGCCGACAACATCAGCGCGGCGGCGGCCCCGCGGGTGCAGGGCGTGGTCGCAAACGCCGGCCAGCCGAACGCGACGCAGAGATCGAAAGTGACCAGCATCACCGTAACCTTCGACGCGGCGGTGACCTTCGCCGGGCCGGTCGAAAGCGCCTTCGTGCTGTCGCGGATCGGCGGCGGTGCGGTCGGCGGATTCACGGCCACGACCAGCGTCGTCAACGGCGTCACGGTCGTCACGCTGTCGGGTTTCACCGGTGCGGAAACGGAGTTCGGCTCGCTGGCCGACGGTCGGTACACGGTCGCGATCCGGGCCAACCAGGTCACCGCGGGCGGCCAACAACTCGACGGCGACGGCAACGGTACCGGCGGCGACGACTACTCGCTTGCAGGCAGTGTCGCCAACGGCCTGTACCGCCTATTCGGCGATGTCAGTGGCGACGGCACCGTCAACGCCCTCGACTTCGGCCAGTTCCGTCCCGCTTTCGGCTCCGCGGTGGGCCAGCCGGCGTACCTGGCGTTCCTCGACCTCGACGGCGACGGCGTTAACAATAGCTTCGATTTCTCGCGCTTCCGCACCCGCTTCGGCAGCACCGTCCCGTA
>CAZNSL010001099.1:0-2202 GCA_964574975.1 uncultured Alcaligenaceae bacterium
TGCGAGCTTCGTCAAGACCGACGTCGGATCGAGGGGTTCGCGGCGGAAGGAAGCCTCCTTGTCGCCTATTGGGGGCGGCGTGCGGCCGTTGCTCAGGTGCCGTGTCAATCGCAGCGCGGCATCGGACGCGAGCAGATCGAGGGCCACGACGGCTTGAGTGTCGCCGCCTTGCGCCGCGTCGAGCTGCGCGCGGATCTGCTCGACGTGGTAGTCTCGCGGATCGAGGCCGTGGGCGGTCGCGTCGTCGAGGACGGCGAGAAGCCCCTCGATGCGCGGTCGCAGGTTGCCGTGTGCCCATAGCGGCTCATAGGTGCGTTGCGCGTAGACCTCTCGGAGGTCGCCCGCTGCGAGCCGCGAGTTGGCGATCACGACGGCCGTCGGCTCGGCGTAGAGCGCTCGGCCGATCGGCTTGTCCAGTGCTCCCACGGGTGGGAAGGGCGTTGCGGTCGGCGAGGGCGTCGGGGTCGCCTCTGCGACACGCGATGCCGCCGCTGCGATCGGAGAGTTCACCGGCGGGGGCGGGGAGGCGATGGTGTCCATCCCCGGCGCAGCAGGCTCGCCTCGCGCCGTGGAGCTGGTGGCCAGCACGGCGACGGCCATGGCGCTGAGCATGAGCGAGAGCGTGAGACGCCCGCGGGTGGCGGCTGGCAGGTAGGTAGGGGTGTTGCGATGGGTCATTGCGCGCTTCATCGGCAGGGTAGGGCGACGGATTCAGCCGCGATCCTACACGAGATTCGCTCCTCGCGTTGGCGCGCCGTTGGCCGAAAGACGTGCGCGGGGCTGCGGGTCTTTCAGATCGACGTCGCGAGATCCGGCTTGAGCGGAGTCGGCACGGCTCGCTACACTTGCCGTCGTTGCCCATCATTCGAGGCGCCCCTGGAGCCGTCCGGTCGGTCTGGCGACGTGCCAGCCCTCCCACTTCCCCCCCGCCCGCCGTCGCCTCGGTTGTCCGCTCGTCCGTCGAGAGTCGGTAGATGAGCCGTCGGAAGGACCTCCCATGAGTTGGATCTGGTCGGATCGAGACGCTTCGGACCGCGTGCTTGCGCGAAGATCCCACCGCGCGAGCCGGGGAGCGCTTCTTCTCGCCGCGGCCTTGGGCCTGGTTTTCCTGTCCGCCGCGGCCCGGGCGTCGGTGACGTTGGTCGACCCAGCGGGGGGGGTAGACGACCACGCGGGTCAGGCGGTCGCCGTGAGCGCGGCGCTTGCCGTGGTGGGTGTGCCGGGCTCGGATCTGACTCAGGTCAACTCGGGCAAGGCGGTGGTCTTCGACGCGGTCACCAACGCGTACGTCCGAACGCTCGCGAATCCGACGCCGGCTCTCGGCGACAATTTTGGCACTGCCGTTGCCGTGAACTCGAGCGTCATCGTCGTCGGTTCGCCCGCCGACGACACCGGCGCGGTCGACTCGGGTGCCGTCTATGTTTTCGACGCCGGCACGGGCGCTCTGGTGCGGACGATCCTCAACCCGGCACCTGCGGTATTCGACGCGTTCGGGTCGTCGCTCGCTCTGGCTGGATCCCTTCTCGTGGTGGGCGCGCCCGAGGATGATCAAGGTGCCGCCAGCGCGGGTTCGGCCTACCTCTTCGATGTCACCAGCGGCGCTCTGCTGTTCACGCTCGCCAACCCGACGCCGATCGCTTCGGACAACTTCGGCGCGGCAGTGGCGACCGACGGCTCTCTCGTCGTCGTGGGCGCCCCTCAGGACGATACCGGCGCAGCCAACTCCGGGCAGGCCTACGTGTTCGATGCGACGACCGGCCTGCTGGTCCGTTCGCTGGCCAATCCGACGCCGCTTTCCGGTGACCTCTTTGGCAGCGCCGTCGGCATAGCGGGCGGCGTGATCGTCGTGGGTGCGCCGGACGACGACACCGCGGCGAACAATGCCGGTGCGGCATACTCCTTCAACTCGACCACCGGGGCGTTGATCGCCACACTGCAAGACCCAGCTCCCGGTGGTGCGGAGTTCTTCGGGAGTTCCGTAGCCGTGCACGGCAGCTCGATCGTGGTCGGCGAGCCGAACGACGATCTCTCGGCAGATCGTGCCGGCGCGGCTCACGTCTTCAACCGCGTCACGGGGGCGTTCCTGCGAACGCTCTCCAACCCTTCGCCGCTGGCGACCGAATTTGCCGGGACCTCGGTGGCGTTGTGGAGCGGTCGTGCGCTCGTTGGTGTTCCGCAAGACAACGCAGCCGCGGCGAGTTC
>CAZNSL010001100.1:0-2201 GCA_964574975.1 uncultured Alcaligenaceae bacterium
GGAAGGACCGCGAATTCCCGGTGCCAGTCATACCTTGGGGAGCGGAAGTCGAAAAAGCGGCCGTGCCATCGCGAACCGCGAACACCAAGCCAACCGGGACGACGGCGCCACCGTAATCGGCTGGTGCGCTGCCCGCACCGCCGCCGACATCCGGCTGCCAGTTCCCGGTCACGGTACCATCCATATTCATGTCGCCGAAGAAGAAGATGGCGTTATTGGCCAGGTCGATGTCGGCGCGCATGATGCCGGTGTAGGTCGATGTGAGCGATCCCGGTCCCTGTGGCGTGAACGGAATGCCGGCGAGGTCGCCCGACAAGGCGATCGAACTTTGGGCCTGGACGACGACGAAGTCGAGGGTCGCCGGGACGGTTCGATCTTCGAGGGCCAGTACCGGCCGCAGGCGGTGACGAAACGCGATCGTTCGCATGAGGATTCTCGCGATGAGAGAGGTTCGTCCGGGTCGCAGGAACCTCCACGATTCCCGCGCCGGCCGTTATGGTCACGAGCATAACGTCACGTACCGCAGGATGCTAGAAAAAAATGTCCACTTCTCACGAATGCCTGCAAGTCGCAAATGCGGGTGCCATGCTTGCCGCTCTGGGCAAGCTTGGGACGGCCAGATGGTGGGTGCCATGCTTGCCGCCTTGGGCAAGCATGGGACGGCGCGACGCATTGCTTGCCCAGAGCGGCAAACATGACACACAGCGGTGAATGGTGGAAACTGGACTGCGGACCTACGAGACCACAGGCCAATGCAACGTCACGGCACGCTGCTGCCGAAGCGGTTGCGGAATTGGCCGAAGTCGAAGGCGTTCACCGAGCCGCTCGCGTCGAAGTCCAGCCAGTCGCGGTACGCCGGGTCGCCCGACGACGAGCCGAAGGCGTTGCGCATCTGCGAGAAGTCGAAGGCGTTGACCACGCCGTCGCCGCTCGACTCGCCGAACAGGCGGTACAGGCCGTTGGCCACACTGCCGGCCAGGACGTAGTCGTCGCCGCCGACGCCGTTGCCGTCGCCATCCAGCGGCACGCCACCAACCGACACCTGATTCGCCAACACCCGCAGCGTGTAGAAACCGTCGGCCAACGAGCCGAACTCGGTCTCCGCGCCGGTGAAGCCGGACAGCACGACCACCGTGACGCCGCCCACGACGTTGGCCGTGGCGCTGAAGCCACCGACCGTCCCGCCGCCGGTGCGCGTCAGTTGGAACGCCGCCGCCGTCGCGCCGGCGAACGACACCTGCGCCGTGAACGTCACCGTCAGGCTCGTGACCCGCGAGCGCTGCGGGCTGCTGCCGTCGTTGACCTGCGGCGTTCCCTGGACGCGCACCGCCGGAGCCGGCGTGCGGTTCCGCAAGAGCGATACCGACGTGCCGGTGCCGCCGCGGGTGACCAGCGCGTCGGCCGCGCCGTCGCCGGTGAAGTCGCCGGCCACGGCGTAGAACGCTGCCGTGCCCGCTGGGTACGGGCCGTCGAGCCGGAACGTCAGGTCGCCGTTGCTCAACAGCGCCGTCGCCGTGCCGGTCGAGCTGGCGGCGACGAGGTCCGCTCGGCCATCGCGGTCGAAGTCGGCCACGGCCACGCCAGTTGGCGTTGCGGTGCCGAGGTCCACGTTGACGGCCGTCTGGAAGGTGCCGGGGCCGGTGTTGCGCAGCACCGAGACATCGTTCGACGCCGCGTTGGCCGTGACCAGGTCGGGCCGGCCGTCGCTGTCGAAGTCGCCCGTGGCGAGTTGATCGGGACCGGAACCGACCGCGTAGGTGACGCCGTTGGCGAAGGTGCCGGTCCCGCTGCCAAGGTAGACGCCGACGGTGCCCGCGCCGCCGTTGTTCGAGTTGGTCACCGCCAGGTCGAGGATGCCGTCGTTGTTCAGGTCGAGCGCGCGGATCGAGCGCGGGGCGACGCCGGTGGCGTAGGTCGGGCCGGCCGCGAACGTGCCGCTGCCGTTGCCGGTGTAGATGCGCACCAGTCGGGCCGTCTGCGTGACGACGGCCACATCGGCAAACGTGTCGCCGTTGAAGTCGCCGGCGGTGACGCCGCGGGCCTCGGTGATGGTGAACGGCAAGGTCGAGGCGGTGAAGGTGCCGTTGGCGTTGCCGTTCAGGAGTCGCGGTGCCGTGGCGCTGCCGGCGACGAACTGGGTGACGAACAGGTCGTCGCGGCCGTCGCCGGTGAAGTCGGCCTTCGCCAGCCCGAAGGTGCCG
>CAZNSL010001101.1:0-2193 GCA_964574975.1 uncultured Alcaligenaceae bacterium
CGCAAAACTCGTCCCACCCTACAATACGAATCCGCGGATCGAAACTCTTACTGCTTCTCGAAGCGGAAGCGTACTGGGCTGTCTTCGCCGTTGGCGATTAGCTTCTTCACCTTGCTCCGATACTTCTCGGGCACGTCATCGAGCGACTTGTATCCGGCCTTCGACGCACCCTCCTCGATGGTCACTTCGCGCAGATCGACCTTGCCGCCATCCACCTTGCCGCGGACGGTAATGGTCGCCTCACCTTCCTTCATCGTTGCCTTCAGCTCACCGTCGTTGATCTCGACGGAGACGGTCGAGCTGACGGACTTCTTCTCGCCCGATCCGGAGCCGCCCTTGCCCTTGCCCTTACCCTCGCTGCCAAAGACGACGACGTGCTTCTTGTCGCCGTCGGCCTTCTCGCCCTTGCCTTCGCCGCCGAAGACCCACACTTTGTGGTCGTCGCCCGACTTGACCTCGAACTTGCCCTTGCCGTCGCCGTCCAGCTTCAACTCGCCGGCCACGACTTTCTCGCCGTCGATGACGTGGAGCTTGTCGAGCAGGATCGGCTTCCCGTCGACGACCTGCACCTTGTTGATGGTGGCCTTCTCGACCTCATCGGACTTGGCCTCCGGCAGTTCGATGCCCTTGACCTTCACCTTCTTGCCCTTGCGGAAGACGATCGCGTTGACCGACTCGTCGGCCTTGACCGCCGCCAGGGCCTTGACGAGGTCGCGGGCCTCGTTCGACACCGGCTTGCCGCCCAGTTCCAGGAGGATGTCGTTGGCCTTCAGCCCAGCCTTGGCCGCCGGCGAATCCTTGGTCACCTCGACGATGACCAACCCCTGGCCCTTCGGCAAATCGAGCTGGTCGGCTAGGGCCGCGCTCGGTTTCTCGATGGACACGCCGAGCCGGCCGGAGCCGGCTGCCCTCGCGACGACGCGGCCTCGGTCGAGGCCGCTGCCGGGGAAGACCTGGAACGCCCCACCGGGGAAGCCGCCGAACTTGCCGGCCTTGGCCTGCTCCTCAATCTCCTTCTTGATCTTCTCGCCCATGGCGCGGGCGTCCTCGCCGGCCAGCTTGCCGGCCTTGACCTGTTCCTCGACCTGCTTGCGGAGATTCTCGGCCATCGCCCGGGCCTCGTTCGCGGCCTTGCGGCCCTCTTCGGCGGCCTTGCGGCCCTGCTCGGCGGCCTTGCGATGCACCTCGGCTCGTTCGCGGGCCACGGCCTCCATCTTGCGAGCCAACTCGGCCTTCGCCTTGACCGCGTCGCCCTCGGCCTTGCCCTTCATGTCGCCGAGTTGTTTCTTGACCTTCTCCAGCGCCAACTCGATCTGTTTCTGGATGTCGGCCGGGTTCGCGCCGTCCAGGTCGATCTCGATGCGGATCGTGCCCTTTTTCTCGATCTTCTTCTCGCCGGACTTCTTGTCCTCCTTCTTCTTGGTGTCTTCCTCCTCGTCGTCGGCGCGGAAGACGATGTCGAACTTCGGTTGCTCGTCGAGCTTGAAGAAAATGATGTCCTGCTTCTCGTCCGGCTTGGCGTCGGCCGGCGGGTCGGCCCGCAGCGACAGGCCGGAGAACAGTACCGCGGCCGGGACCAGTGCCCCCGCGGCCAACAGCGACCAACGGCGCGGGCAGTGGCCCTGCACCGGCGACGACGAATTCAGCAACATGTTCACCCTCCGAAATAGGTCCGAAGAACTTCCCAGTCCGGCTGCCCCGAGCGGGGCTGCCGGCAGTTTTGCGAGACTCACGAGGTAGGCTGCGTAGTCCGGCGACGATTCGCCGGCCGCCGCTGCGTCGGCGACGTATTCCTGGCACAGCCGCACGTCGCGGCGCAGCCACCAGAACCACGGCAGGTAGAAGTACACCGCCTGCGCCAGCCCCAGCGCCCAGTACGACCACGGGTCGTTGCGCCGCAGGTGCGTCAACTCGTGGGCGAACACCCAACGCAACAGGTCGTCGGTCGCGCCGCCGGTCAACGCCGCCGGCACGACGACGGCCGGCTTGCGCAGGCCGAACGCCACCGGCACCCGCACCCGCGCCGACCCCCGCAGCCCCGGCCGCGGCGTGCCGCCGCCGGCCATCGCCGCGAATAGCCGCCGCAGCCGGCCGCGGGCCGGCCGGGCCGGGCGCCACAGCCCCCCCCAGGCCCACAGGCCGAGTGGCCACCCGGCCCGCAAGACGGCCCCCCCGGTCGGGGAGAGCCCCGCG
>CAZNSL010001102.1:0-2192 GCA_964574975.1 uncultured Alcaligenaceae bacterium
CATTCGATGTGCCAGCCGGGGCGCCCTTTGCCCCAGGGACTATCGAACTGCACCTCGACTGGCTCGCTCGGCTTCGCGCCCTTCCACAACGCGAAGTCGCCCGGGTTGCGTTTCTTGTCGCTGACTTCGATCCGTGCGCCGGCTTCGAGTTGCTCCGGGTCGCGGTTGCACAGCTTGCCGTAGTCGATGTCCTTGGTGATATCGAAGTACACGTCCCCGCCGGCGGCGTAGGCGTATCCCTTGTCGATCAGTCGCTGCATCATCGCGATCATGCCGGCGATGTGTTCGGTCGCCCGCGGCATCTCGTCGATACCGGTGACGTTCAGCGCTCGAAGATTGGCGATGTAATCGAGTGTCATTCGCTCGGCGAGTTCCTTGACGGTGGTGTTCACCTCCGGCGCGCGGAGGATCAGTTTGTCGTCCACGTCGGTGATGTTGACGACCCAGGTGACCTTGTAACCAAGGTGCGTCAGGTAGCGCTTGACGGTGTCGAAGATGACCGGGCCGACCATGTGGCCGATGTGGCTCGGCTTGTAGACCGTCGGACCGCAGACGTACATACTGACGGCCTCGCCCGGTTGCTTCGGGAACGGCTCCTTCTGGCGGGTCAGTGTGTTGTAGACGCGCAAGGCCATCATTCGACTCCTGTCGTTTTCGCACCCACCGTCAGGCTCACGAACCACAGTCCCACGACGGCGATCGTCGGCCACGGTAGGGCCGAGTACTCGGATAGCACCGCCACTCCGCAAAAATAGCCGACCGTCAACAGGGCGCACAAGGCGAGCTTCACCCAGCCGAAGCCGGCACGGTACGACCACAAGGACACGAGCGGCAAGAGGAAGGCCGTCGTGTCGTAGTAAAACATGTACGGCACCACCAGCCCGCTGGCGAACAAGAGCATCGGTGCGGACGACGTGTCGGCCTCCGCGCCAAGACGCCATCCGCGCCGCCACAGGTAGAGAAGTACCGTTGTGCCGCCGATGGCCGCCAGTGCTGTCCAGCCGAGCGGTCGAGCCCACGCTTCCGGCAGATAGCGGGCCGTCACGCCGCGCAGGTCGCAGCACAGGGGCAACAGTTTATCGCGGAAGAACGACTCGTGGTAGGCGCTCTGCATGACCGCCACCTGGTCGCGCCAGCGCAGCCACGCCTCCGGCCCCAGCCACGCCGTCGCCACGCCGCACAGGGTAAGGGCCGACGTGGCCATGCCGGTGAGCGCCCGCGGCCGGCCGAGAATGGCCGGCACCCAGCCGACCGCGACGATCCAGTGGACCTTGTAAATCAACACGCCCCACACCAGCCCGGCCGCGAAGTCGCGCCGCCGTACCAGGAGCAGCCACCCGGCCGACCACAGCGTTAGCGTCACGATCGCGTTCTGCGCCAGTGCCACTGACACGAACAGACCAGGGTGGAACACGGCTGATGCGACACACGTCAGCGCGCGCACCCGGCCGTTAACGGAGCGGGCGATCAGGATGCCGGCCACGACGGCGAGGCCGACGCTCATCGCGTTGAACGCCAGCGCTGCCTGTCGCGGCGGCAGCAGGCCGAACGGTGCGTACAGGACGACCATCACCGGCGGATACGGGCTGACGCCGACGCCGTTGATGTGCGGTGCGTTGAGCCACTCGATCTTGTCGGCGGGGATGGTGCGACGGAGCAGGGCGGCCTGCGTTGCGAAGTCGTACGAGTCGGCCCCGTGCCCCGTCACGGCCAGGTGCGCCAGCGTCCAGTGCGTGAGGAAGTCGTTGTGATGCCCTTGCGAGTATTGCAAACGGGTGGCGTAGAAAACGAGCGCGAAAACGACGCCAACTAACTCGAACACCGGCAGCCATTCGGCCAGCTTCCTCATGCACGCCCCCGCACGGTTAGGCTCAATAGCCAGAGGCTCAGCACCACGAGCGTTGCCGTTGGCGGTCCTTCCCACTCGTAGTATTGCATGACCAACAGCGAGCCGTAGAACGCGATGGCCAACGCGATCGCGATCGCCCATTGCCACGGGCGGAAATCGGCCCGCCATCCCCACAGACGCGTCAGCGGCAAGAGGAAAGCGAGCTGATCGTAGTAGTAGAGGTGCGGACTGGCGAGGCACGCGCCGAACAACAAAGCCGTCGCGTTCGGTCGGCGGCGGTGACACCAGGCCGTCACCAGGATCACGCCGGTGCGATCCGTCAGCCCCTCGACCTGGGCGAGGA
>CAZNSL010001103.1:0-2186 GCA_964574975.1 uncultured Alcaligenaceae bacterium
AGCATCATGCGCTTGCGCAGGGATTGCGGTGTGCGGGTCCGCGGCGTGGCGGGCCGGCCGGAGAACCAACGGCGGAAGAAGTTACTCATAGATCGAACTCCTGACGGCCTATACGAGTGTGGGGCGAAAGATTGTGTTATGAGGCGATGCTATTGAGTACCAAACGGCCGCCAAGGAGATGAGCGGAAAAGTTGTCAAATCCGTCAGGATCGGCTTAACCCGAACAACGAGCGCTTCGTCCCCGCTCTAATCCGTTTGGTGGAAAAATGGTGCGTCGACGGCAGACCGGGCCGGAGACGGGTGTGCGAGTCAATCCGCAACTTTACCGCGCGGATCCGCAGTGCCTCGTTTTCGTGGGCCAGAACTCCGTTCCGACGTAACTCTTGCAACGCAGCGAGCCAAGTCTGCGAGACGAGCACCGAACCGCTCGTCGCACAGACTCGGAACGCGATGTTTCAAAGAGGTTTTGTAGCGATGGGGAAGCATTGCCGAGCGGGGGGCGTCAGCTCCCTGAGACTCCCAAGTCTCAGGGGGCTGACGCCCCCCGCTCGGTGTCTAACCTCCCGTCGCGGATTTTCACCAGCCGGTCGCCGACGGCCGCCGCGGTCGCGTCGTGCGTCACCATCACCACGCAGCGCTTACCCTCCGCCGGCAACTCGCGCAACAGCGCCAACACGTCGCGGGCGCTGGCCGAGTCGAGATTGCCGGTCGGCTCGTCGCACAGCACCGCCTCCGGCTCCGCGACCAGCGCCCGCGCCACGGCGACGCGCTGCATCTCGCCGCCGGACAGCTCCTCCGGAAAGTGCCCGGCCCGCCGGCCGAGGTCAACGCGGTCGAGCGCCGCGGCCGCCCGCTTGGACGCTGCGGCCCGGCCGACGCCGGCAAGCAACAGTGGCAGGGCGACGTTTTCGTCGGCCGTCAGCGTCGGCAGCAGGTTGAACGCCTGGAAGACGAAGCCGATCCGCTCGCGGCGAAGTTTGGCGCGCTGCCGGTCGGACATGGCTTGCAGGTCGTCGCCGCGGAAGAGGGCCTGGCCGGTGGTCGGCGTATCGAGTGCGCCGAGCAGGTGCATGAGCGTGGACTTGCCGGAGCCGCTCGGCCCCGTGACGACGACGAACTCGCCGGCCTCGACGCGCAGACTAACGCCGCGGACGGCCTCGACGGTGCGGCGGCCCTGCTGGTACGTCTTGGTCGCGGCCACGAGTTCGAGCATCGGTCACGATCCGCGCCGCTTGCCGGCACGCTCGAACAGCTTGGCGAGCGACAGCGTGAAGCCGGGCAGCACGTCTTCGCCGTCAAGCGTGCCGTCCGCGGGCACGGCGGTAAACGTTTCCGATGCCGTGTAGACTTCTGCGGTTTTGGTGTCGGGGTCGATCTGCCAGACGAGGCGGACGCCGCCCGCGAAGTAGTCCTTTCGTTTACGCTCCATCTCGCGGCGCGTGTTACCGGGGCTGAGAACTTCCACCGCAAGGTCGGGGATCAGGCCGGCGATGGCCTCGGCCGGCAGTTCGCGGTTCGGCAACTTCGCCCACGAGATAAACGACACGTCGGGTAGCCGTACTTGTTTCGGCAGGATGCGAAGCAGCGCGTCGGCCGGGTATGTGATCCCCAGGTCATTCGCCTCCAAATAGTCTTCGATCCAATGTAATACGATGCCACCAACCCGCGCCGCGTAGTGGCTCATGGCCTTCTCCACGAGAGTCCCGTCAATGAGTTCCACCAGCCGCTTCTCATCGCCGTACACCAAGCGAGCAGCATCGTCTTCCGTCGCGGTGCCGGGAAACGGGTTCCACAGCACGCGCTCTGCCGGCACGTCGCCGAGGCTGTGGAGCAGGTCGGCCACCGTGTCAAACGCGGGTGCGGTCGCAGGCACCGGCTGCGGCGCGGCGGGCGGCGGGAGCGTTGCGGTCGTCATCGGCCGTTCTCCTTACTGGTGCAACTTGCGGTACTTGAGCCGGTGCGGTTGGTCGGCGGCCGCGCCCAGCTTGGCCCGTCGCTGTTCCTCGTACACCTGGAAGTTGCCCTCGCACCACGTCACCTTACTGTCGCCCTCGAACGCCAGGATGTGCGTCGCGATCCGGTCCAGGAACCAGCGGTCGTGGCTGATGACCACCGCGCAGCCGCCGAAGTTGATTAGCGATTCTTCCAGTGCCCGCAGCGTGTCCACGTCCAGGTCGTTCGTCGGT
>CAZNSL010001104.1:0-2185 GCA_964574975.1 uncultured Alcaligenaceae bacterium
CGGCGGCGGGTCGAGCCAGGGGAAATGGGCCGCATCGGCCTCGCCGAGCGCGAGCAGGTGCAACAGTGCCCCGGCCAGATCGACGCGGCGGATTTCCGGCTCGGTGCGCTCCGCGCGACCCCGGTGGCTCGACTCGCCCCACAGCCGCACGCAGACGCCGGGCCGCGTCCGCCCCGCCCGGCCGGCCCGCTGGTCGGCCGACGCGCGGGAGATCGGCACCAGTTCCAGCCGGTCGAGGCCAACGGCCGGGTCGTAGACCATCTGCCGCGCCAGCCCGGTGTCCACGACGCCAACGACGCCTTCGACGGTGACGGAGGTTTCCGCGACGTTCGTGGACAAGACGACCTTGCGGCGGCCCTGCGGCAACAGGGCCGCGTCCTGCTGTTCGCCGGGCAGGTCGCCGTGCAAGGGCAGCACCGCGAGGTCGAGTGCCGCGGCCACCGACTCCAGTTCGCGCATCGTCTGGCGAATCTCGGCCATTCCGGGCAGGAAGACGAGCAGGTCGCCGTCCGTACGGCGGAGCAGCCGGCCGACGGCTTTCGCGGTCGCTTCCGGCCACGGCTCGGCCGGCCCGCGCGGCTCGTAGCGAACCTCAACGGGGTGCAGCCGGCCGGCGCTTTCGACGACCGGGCAGCCGCCGAGGTACGCGGCCACCGCGCTGGCGTCGAGCGTCGCCGACATGACGACCGTGCGCAGCTCCGGCCGCACGGCCTGCTGCACGAGCCGCACCATGCCGAGGGCGAGGTCGCTTTCGAGGCCGCGCTCGTGGAACTCGTCGAAGACGACGACGGAGGTCGATTCGAGGAACGGGTCGTCGTGGAGCAAGCCCAGCAAGACGCCGGGCGTGACGACGAGGACGCGGGTGCGGGCCGAGGCGCAACGGTCGAAACGCACCTGGTAGCCGAACACGTCGCCGACGGACGTACCGCTCTCGGCGGCCATGCGCCGGGCAGCAGCGCGGGCCGCCAGCCGCCGCGGTTCCAGCATCAGGACGCGGCCGGCGCACTCGCCGAGTAACGCCGGCGGCACCCGCGTCGTCTTGCCCGCCCCGGTCGGGGCGCAAAGGACGGCGTTCGGCGATGTCCGCAGCGCGGCGAGCAACTCCGGCAACACCTCGTCGATGGGCAGCGGCGCGAGACTCACGGCGAACTCCGGGGCAGTTCCATCATGATACGTCGGGCGGTATAATCGCATCGCGCCCGCCGCGGGAGGGACTTGCCGTGACGACGACGATTGATGCCTATTATGAAGGCGGCGTTTTTCACCCGAAGGAGCCGCTCAAGCTGCCGGAGGGGACCGCGGTACGGTTGACAGTCGAGCCGGTTCCCGATGCCGAGTTAACCGAGGAGCAGGTCATCCGCCGGATGAAGGCCGCCAAGTCGGTCAAGGAACTGTTCGAGGCATACGACCTCGGGGCGAAGCCCGACGACTTCGACCTGATCGCCGCGATGAACGAAACCCGGCGTCTGGAAGGCCGGCCCCCGCTAAGCATCGAATCGTGCCGTGAGGGCGACGAATGAAGCCCGTTGTCGTGCTGGACGCGGAGCCGTTAGGAATATTGGCCAACCGCAACCGGACGCCGATCGTCGTCCGGTGTCAGCGCTGGTTCGACGCCATGCTCGCGGCCGGCCGGCGCGTCATCGTGTCCGAGATCGCCGACTACGAAGTACGGCGGGAACTCCTGCGGCGAGGGGCGATACGCGGCGTCGCGTACCTCGACTTGCTGGCCCAACGGGCGGCGTACTTGCCGCTCGACACCGCCGCGATGCGCAAGGCCGCCGATCTGTGGGCGCGCGCGAAACCAAGGTCGTCCGACGGCTGGCAATGCCGCCCTCGATGCCGATGTTATCGTCGCCGCCCAAGCGCTAACGCTCGGCGACCCGGCCGGCGTGGTCGTTGCCACCGGCAACGTCGCCCACCTGAACCGCTACGTCGCGTCCGAGGTGTGGACCAACATCCTACCGTAGCCGGAGACGCAACCGTGTCCCGTTCCCTGGCCGCCCTCGCGCTCGCAATCGCACTCCAACCGGCGGCCGCCGACGAGCCGAAGTCGATCCTCCTGCGGCCGGCCCGCGTCTTCGACGGCGCGGCCGTCCGCGAGGGCTGGGCCGTCCTCGTCCGCGGCGACGCCATCGCGGAGGCCGGGCCGCGCGACAAGCTCGACGCGCCGGCCGGTGCCCGCGTC
>CAZNSL010001105.1:0-2184 GCA_964574975.1 uncultured Alcaligenaceae bacterium
TGGCACCGCGGGCACGGCGAGCGGTCGCGCCGGCTTCGGCAGAGCCGACCGCGCCGGCTGCCCCAGTGCGAAGTGCAGCCGGAATTGGGCGCGGTCGTACTCGATCACCGCCGTCAAGAGTTGCACCCGCGCCTGGTTGAGCGCCTGGATCGCCAAGAGCGGCTCGATGGTGTCGAGCCGGCCGCCCGCGCCGGCCACGCCGAACGACGCTTCCAACAGACGTCGGTACAGTTCGACCGCCTCCTTCACCGCCGCCTCGGCGTGGTCGAGGCTCCGCAGTCGAGCGTCCGACAGCTTCGCGGCCGCCGCGACCTCGGCCGACACTTGCGCCTGCACCTCGCGCACCCGCAGGCCGGCCGCGCCGAGCTGCGCCTGACGCTCCCAGACCTCTGCGCGATTGCCCAGGCCGAGGTTGCGCATCTCCCACGTCAGGGCCGCGCCGATGGCACCGCGCGACGAAAACTCGCCGAGGTTCTCGTTGCGGCCGCCGCCGTACAAACCGCCGGCGTAGTCGAGCGTTACCTTGGGCAACAGCGGCTCGACCTGCGCCTGTTTGAGCCGCTCGGCCGCCGCGCCGGTGGCGGCGCGAAACGCGGCCAACTCCGGCCGATTCGCCACTGCGACAGCAACGAGTTCCTCGCAAGGGCACGGCGGCACCAAGGTCAGCGGCAGCACGCACGGGTCCGCCGGCCGGAGATCGACGCACGGCGGTAAGAGCGTCAGTTGTGCCAGCCGGGCCGACGCGACCGCCGCCCGGCCCTCGATCTCGACGCGCTCCAGCCGCCGCAACTCGACTTCGGTGCGCATGCGGGTCACGTCGGCCTTCGACCGGCTCAGGCCGGCCTCGTCGGCGGCGGTCGCGCGCCGCAGCGTCTCCTCGGCGCGGGCCAGTGTGTCGGCGTTGACCGCCAGACGGCCGTGTGCCTCCAACAGGTCGAAGTACGCCAGGGCCGTGTCGAGTTGAACGTTGTTCGACATGGCGCGGGCACCCGCGGCAGCGGCGGCGGTCAACTGTCGCGCCGCCAGTGGCATGAATATGGCGTCGGCCACGTCGAAGCGCAGGCCGAAGCCGGTCGCCAGGAACAGATTGCTGCGGGATACCGAGAACAGGTCGCCGCGTTGGTTCTGCGTTCGGCCGTCGAGGCGATAGTAGGTGACGCCGGTCTGCAAGCTCGGCAGCCACATCACGTCGGCCTGCCGCTGCCGGGCATACGCCTCGTCGATCCGGGCGCGGGCGATGGCGATGGTCGGGCTATTCTCGTCGGCGAGACGCAGGGCGGTCGGCAGGTCGATGGGCATCGGGCCAGGCCCCGGCGCGGTCGGGGCCGGGGCGGCAGGTTCGGCGGCGAGCGCAGCCGATGCGGCCGCGATACCGAACCAGGCAAGAATGCGACGCATCGAAGCCTCCGTGCTCGCCCGGGTCACCAGTCCTCGTGCGTGGCGCGAACGGGCTGGCCATCGCCGATCTCCACCTGCCGGCTGGCGATGATCTCCTCGGTGCCGGTCAGCTCGCGCAGGACCTCGCGGTCGCCGGACTTGCCGCCGCTCGGGCGGGCCACCACCGCCACCTTGGCCAGCCGACCATCGTTCACCTGGACCCGGATCGGCACCAGCCGCGACTTCCCCTCCAGCACGACGAGCAGGTAGGACTTGCCGCCGACCGTGAAGATCGCACTGGTCGGGATGAGGTACACGTCGTCGAACTCCTGGAGGACGACGCGGGCCGTACCACCCATGCCGGGGATCAAGCGGTGGGGCGGCCCTCCCTCGGTGACCGCGCCGGCACAGAGCGGGAACCGGTCGGTGCTACCCTTCTGGTTCTCCGCCCAGAGCGAGTAGCCAGTCGCGGTCGGAGCCAGCGCCGAGAGACCCGCGTCGGCCCCGGCCGCCAGCCCGCACGCGATCGCCTTTGCGGCGAACTGGCGATACTCGGCCTCCGTCCCGTTGAACAAATCGACCTCGACGCGCATGGTGCGGTCGGTGCCCCGGATCGAGGGGCTGAAGCGCGTCACGCGGCCACGGATGAGCGTGCCCGGCAGTTCGTCCAACTGAATCTCCACGGCGGTGTCCCGACTGACGTAGGCGGCGGCGTAGTCCGGCAGTTGAAACGCGGCCGTCACGATGTCGGTTCGGGCGACCGAGATCAGCGCCTCGCTCGCGCCCGTCGTCGCGTTCTGGACGAAC
>CAZNSL010001106.1:0-2182 GCA_964574975.1 uncultured Alcaligenaceae bacterium
CTCCCCCGGCTATTTCCCTACCCAATTTCCTTCTGGAATTGCAATTAACTCATAATTTTAAGCGAAAAGTACCAATCATACGTTTCCCACAAATTAACTTCCTGTTTTCAGGTAGGGGCACGCGCACACCGTCTGGATCCGCTCGGGGCCCAGGCAGGTCGCCCGCCATGCTTCGGCCGTCGCGGACTCCACCGCGTCCAGGTTGGCGTAGGTCCGGTTCGACAGGTAATGGCTCCGCAGGTAGTGCCACAGGTTTTCCACCGGGTTCAACTCCGGCGACCGCGGCGGCAACGGCACCAGCGTGAGGTTCGCTGGCACGACCAAGTCGTTCGCCGTGTGGTAGCCCGCCCCGTCCCACACCAACGCCACGTGCGTCGTCGGCGGCAGCGTCGCGCTCAACAGGTCGAGGAACTTCTGCGTCGTGTCGGCGTTGACCTGCTCGGCGATCAGCCCCTCGGCCGCGCCGGTCGCCGGGCAGACGGCCGTGAACAGGTGCAGGCTCTGGAAGCCGCCCTGCTTGGGGGCGCGGGGCCGTGATCCCCGGTCGGCCCAGACGGTCGTCAGCGTGCCTTTCTGGCCGAAGCGGGCTTCGTCTTCGAACCAGACTTCGAGCGTTTGCGTCGGGTGGTCGGTCGCGATTTTGTCGAGGATTTCCGGGAGTTTTTTTTGAACGCCTCCTGCGCCGCGGGGTCGGCGTCGGGGTGCTGGGGCCGGGGTTGGAGCACGGAGAAGCCGAGCTTGTGCAGCAGGTTGTAGGTGGCCTGGAGCCCGCGGACGACGCCGAACTCCTCGCGGAGGATCCGCCGCACGTCCTCGCCGCGGAGGGTGCAGACGCCGTCGTCGGGCGTGGCCCCGGCGCGGAGGCGGACTTTGAGTTGTTCTTCCTGGTCGTCGGTCAGGGCCTTCTTGCGGCCGCGCCCGGGCTGTTCGTCGAGGCCGGCGCGTCCGGCGCGGTTGAAGCGGGCGACGCAGTCGCGGACGGCGCGTTCGCTCATCTGCACGCGGGGGGCGAGGGCTTTGGCCGTCTCGCCTTCGAGGGCGCCGAGGACGGCCTGGATCCGCCGCGCGACCCGGGCGTGGGGTTCGACGCGGATGAAGCGACGGAGTTCGTGGGCGGTGTGGTGGGGTTCGACGTGCATGGCGGCCTCCGGTCCGAGTCGGGAGGCCGCAGCGTAATCCACGCCGGCGGAAAGCGCAAGACCGATGGAAGGCAAATAATTACTGGGAAGCGTATAATTCCGGACGTCATCACTGTCACCTTTGGCGAGGACCTCGAATAGATGCGGCAAGCTACCGAGGCTTTTCATGTACTTGTCTCCGAGCAGTCGCTTTAATTTGTGATCCTTGAAGATGCTCCATTTTTGCCGAAGCGCGATAGAGAACTGGGTAACCGTTCACAGTCCGTCGGATTGATCTTGCGCTTGTCCGGGACTTGGGCGATAACGTCGGGATGGAGATTGTCGTCACCGACGCAATGCTGGCCACGTGGCCGCCGGAGGCTCAAGCGACGGTCCGGCTGCTGCTGAATCAAGTCGCCGAACTGAAGGCCGAGGTCGCCGATCTGAAGGCTCGACTCAACAAGGACTCGACCAACTCCTCGCGGCCGCCCTCGGCGAACCACCCGCACGCGAAGCCTTCCAAACAATCGATCCGCAAGGCGAAGCGACGCGGCGGACAGCCCGGACACCCAAAACACGAACGGGCGTTGATCCCCGTCGAGGCGTGCCAGGCGGTCGTCGAGTGCATTCCCGACGAGTGCCGCCAGTGCGGGCGCGAACTCACGGGTACGGACCCCGAACCGCTGCGGCATCAGGTGTGGGAACTGCCCGAGATCAAGCCCCTCGTGACCGAGTATCAGCGGCACCGGTTGATCTGCGTGTGCGGTTGTTCGACCTGCGGTGTGTTGCCGCCGGGCGTGCCGAGCGGACAGGCCGGGCCGCGGCTGATCGCGTTCAGTGGACTGCTCATGGCCTGCTTCCGGCAATCGAAGCGGCGGGCGGCGCAGTTCCTGGGCACGATCCTGAATCAGCCGGCCAGTGCGGCGTGGATGGTGCGGCTGCAGAACCGCTGTTCCGAGGCGGTGAAGCCGGCGTACGACGAACTCGCGAAGCAACTGCCCACGCAGGCCGTGCTGAACATCGACGAATCGCCGACGAAGGAAGCGTCGGCGAAGGCCTGGGTC
>CAZNSL010001107.1:0-2180 GCA_964574975.1 uncultured Alcaligenaceae bacterium
AGATGATGCCACGCGGTAAGAGTTCTTCGAGCCGGGCGACCTCGTCGGCGTCGGCCGAGTGGTCCTTGGCGGTCAGCACGTCGAGGATTTCCTGTCGCAGCCGCTGCTTCACCTTGGCGTAGCCGCCGATGTCGCGATCGAGATCGAGGTCCGGCACTTCGAGCGTGCCGGCGAGCGTTGCCTGCCGCAGTTGCCGGTACGCCCGCTTCGGGTCGGCCGGGAAGTCCTCGCCTTCGAGCGTTGCGAGTAGCCGCCGCAGCCGCACGGCGTTGACGCCGGAGACGTGCTTGTACAGCTGCCAGGGATTGAACTCTCGGCCGAACTTCCGCGCCTCCTTCTGCGTGACCAGATGCCCCAACCGCCCGCGCGGCACGCCGAGCAGGGCCGTGCGGTAGGGGAACAGGTTTTCGATGACCTTCGGCAAGGCGAACGACGGATCCTTGAAGCCGAGCCAGACGACTTCGGGGTTCTCGTACAAGAGGGCGACGACTTCGCGGGCCTCGCTGGTCAGCCCGCCGTCGCTGGTGGTGAGCAAGTCGAGGTGCGGCAGGGCGAGGACCTTGCGCTCGACGGCCCCACGAACCTCGTTGCGCAGTTGCGTGAGGGTGGCTCCCATGAGGCCGGTCGGCACTGGCCCGGCCCCGGCGGCCTGCTCGGCCCGCCGGCCGTCGAGGTAGGCGAACTTGAGGCCGGTTGGCTTGAGCCGGTCGCGCAGGTTGGCGAACAAAAACGGCACGAGTTCCTTGTCGCACTCGACGAGGGCTGGTAACCCGCGAGTGAGCTTCTCGGCCACGGCCGCCAGTTCGGCGGTATACGCCGCCTCGACGACCTGCGGCAGGTCGAGCTGGGCAGGAAGGTCTTTTTCGCTCAGGAGTGTTGACATGATACCCAATTGTAGCACCGGCGCGGGACACTCTGCCCTCACCGCGGCACGACGAACGTCCCCGAGAGCCGGTCGTGCGGGCCTCGTTCCGGCGTCCGCAGGGCCACCACGACGTAGCCGATCAGCAACAGCAGCAGCGACCAGAACGCCGCCGACGCCAAGAGCGGCCGCTCCGGCGCGAGTAGCTTCGCCGTTGCCAACCCGCACAACAGGGCGACGACCGGCGTCCAGACCAACAGCGACCGCCATGCGCAGCGCCAGCGGGCAGCCTTGCGGCCGGCGGCTTGTTTCAGCGCCAGGTTCATGAAGTACAGCGTCAGCCCGCCGCGGAACGCGAACGCCCAGGCCACCCACGCCAGCCCGACGACCGCGTAGCCAATGCAAAGCGAAAGCGTAACGGTGGGGTAAAAGTCCGCCGGCAGCGCCTTGACGACACCGCGCGGCTTCTCGCCGCGCAGCCGCCGGCCCGCCTCAACGAACTGCTGCGTCAGGCCGCTCGACCCCGCCCGCACGGTTTCGGGCGAGCGCATCTGTTCGCGCATCACGTTCAGGTAGAACCGCTCGCCGAGGTTCGCGTGCCGCGAGCGCTCCTCGAATTTGTCCTGCGCCTCATCGCGCATCCGTCGCAACTCGGTGGCCACCGCGCCCGGATGACCGGCAGCGTCGAACTCCCGGCGCACCTTCGGCGACATTTCTTCCGGCGTCGCGGCCAAGGCGATGGCCGCATCCATCTGGCCGACCAGAAAGCCCAAGGTCGTCGGCACGACCAGCGCGAAGGCGCTCGTCATCCCCACCATCATTGCCAGCACCGGCGCGATCAGGGTGGCCTGCACGCCCAGGTGCGCCAGCCGCATCGGCCGCGTCGTCTCCGTCGGCCGGTCGTGATCCTCGACCAGGGCCGCGCGAACCTCGCCGAGCGTGGCGTAGTCCCCGCCCACGAGTCGCGCGAGGAACTCGTCGGAGTGGCCCGGTACCACGGCGCGAACGACGCTCCCCGGCCGCTCCTCGCCGTTCAGGGCGAGTGCGGTCGTGCCGGCCAGGAACGCCACGTCGGTCGCGGCCGGCTCCGCCGCGGGCCGGGCGAAGCCGTCCAAGAGTTGCGCCTGTCCGTCCGGCCGCAGCCAGACCTGCTCGACGCCGAGCCGCGCCGGCCGCGTGCCGTCCGTCTCGGCCGCGGCCAACTCGTCGGTGAGTTGGTCGAGCAGCGAGCGCGTCTCGGTCCAGGTCAGGGCATGGCCCGGCTCGACCATATCGGCGAGGGGGCCGCCCGGCGGGGCGAGGAAGGCGTCCCATTGCC
>CAZNSL010001108.1:0-2175 GCA_964574975.1 uncultured Alcaligenaceae bacterium
CAGGTCGTCGCGGCCGTCGCCGGTGAAGTCGGCCTTCGCCAGCCCGAAGGTGCCGGTGCCGGTCGCGGTGTTGACGGCCGCGGCGAAGCCGCCGGAGCCGTTGTTGAGCAGCACGCTGACGTTGCCGCCGGTGTTCGCGGTCGCCAGGTCGAGTCGGCCATCGCCGTTGAAGTCGCCGGTGACGGCGTTGGCGGAGCCGGTGCCGACGGTGGACGAAGCGGCTGCGGCGAACAGGCCGCCGGAGCCGCGCAGGGCGATGTCGAACGCACCCTCGTCGGCGTCGTTGGTGGCGAACGACAGGACCTGCGTCTGCACCGGGCCGACCTGCGGCGTGAAGCGGATGCTCAGCGTCGTCGCCTCGCCGACGCTGAGCGTCGTGTCGGTGAAGCCCGAGACGATGGTGAACGGCCCGGAGCCGATCGACGGCGTGCCGAGCGTCAGGTCGAGCGTGCCCTGGTTGCGGATGCGGAAGGTCCGTTCGACGAAGCCGCCGGGCGCGAGGAAGAAGTCGAAGGTCGCGCCGTTGGCGACGTTGGCGTTGCCGTCGAGGACCTGAATCTCGGCGATGCCGACGCCGCGGACGGCGGTGAAGGCGTTGACCCGGCCGTAGCCGTATTCGAGGTTCTTGCCGGTGACGGCATCGTAGTCCAACGGGCCGATCAGGTCGGTGGTGTTGCGGAGCAGGCCGCGGAGTTGCGCCGCCGTCAGGTTGGTGTCGCGGGACAGAGCGAGTGCGCCGACGCCGGCGGCGAGCGGCGTCGCCGACGAGGTGCCGCTGAAGTTGCTCGTGTAGTCGGTGGAGCTGTAACCGTCGGAGCCGGTGCGGTCGGTGGTGCGGATGCCGGCCGGCGAGGTCGGGGCGAGGAAATCGAGTTCCGGGCCCCACTGACTGTAGCTGACGCGGGTGTCGTTGTGGCCGCTACCGCCGACGGCGATCACACCGCTGAGGGTGCCCGCGAGGACGGCCGGGTAGCCGACTTCATCGATGCCGCCGTTGGCCGAGGCGATGAAGCTCGGCAATCCGCGCCCGCCGCGGCCGTTGGCACTGGCCCAGACAAAAGCGTCGGTGAGCGGCTGGAAGGGTGCGTCGAAAACCCACGAGCAGGTAAGGATGTCGGCCCCGCGCCAGGTGTCCACGCCGTTGGCCGCCCGGCCCGCGGCATAGTACACGGCCGTGGCCACGTCCGGCGGGGCGAGCGCGGGGACGATGTTCGAGCGGATCGGCATGAGGCTGCATCCGTAGGCGACGCCGGTGCCGCCGAGGCCGTTGTCGCCCTCGGCGACCGCCACACCGGCGGTGGCGGTGCCGTGGTTGTCGCCGGAACCGGCATTGGGCGATGGGTCGTTGTCGTTGTCCCAGAAGTCCCAGCCGCGGTCGTCGTCGATGTAGCCGTTGCCGTCGTCGTCGATGCCGTTGTTGGCGATCTCGCCGGGGTTGGTCCAGACGTTCGGCGCGAGGTCGGGGTGGTCGCGCTGCACGGCGTCGTCGATGTCGGCGATGACGACGTTGGCATTGCCCGTGGTAATGGCCCAGGCTTCGGGCGCGTCCACGTCGGCGTCGGCGGTGCCGCCCGATTGGCCGGTATTATTCAGGTGCCACGATGCCGCGTACAACGGGTCGTTGGTCGCCAGGCGCGAGCCGATCATCAGGTTCGGCGTCGCCCACAGAAGCCGCGGGTCATCCATCAGCGCGTTGGCGAGTGCGATGGCCGGCCGGCCGTGGCCGGCGGCGACGGTGGCGATGAACTGGTCCGGCGTCCCCTGCATCCGGCGGTAGCCGGCGAAGCGGGCATCTTCGGCGAAGAACTGTTCCGCGGTCACGCCGTCGCGCAGGCGGACGACGACCTCGTTCGTCGCGGCCACCCAGCCGCCGGAGTCGGCGACCTGAAAGACCGGCGTGGCCCAGCCGATGCCGCCGCTCGCCGTCCACGATTCGCCGGCCGTCCACAGTCCGCCACCGAGTCGCGGCCCGGCGTCGGCTTCGACGATGGCCACCGCGTCGCTGAGCGAGCGCTCGACGTGGAACCCGGCCAGCGGCCCCTCGTCGGCGGTCAGCGCGGCAAGGTCGGCCCCGGTCGAAAGCCCGACAGCGTACAGACCGAGGCGTTGGCCGAGGTGAACTTTCCGGCCGTCGGCCCAAAAGAAGTCGCCGAGGTCGGCAATGGTGGCGTTGGG
>CAZNSL010001109.1:0-2175 GCA_964574975.1 uncultured Alcaligenaceae bacterium
GGATACGGTTCCCTCTCTCTATCGTACTGCGAACGCGAAACTTGTCTGCGCGGAAATGTGCCGCGGGCGGGCGCTGGCCGGTACGGGCCGCGGTCGCTACTCTTGTGTCGGCCGTGCGGGGGCACCATGATCGCAAAGATACGGCGGCGCTGGGACCGCTTTCGGGCCGCGGCCACCGAACTCGGACTACGAGCAGCCGTCGGGCGGCAACTCCCGGCGTGGCTCCGCACGCGCGACGAAACGGACACCTGGATTCAGCCGCGACATGCGACCCACCCCGTCCTCGTCCGCGGTGGCACGTCGGACGCGGAAGTGCTGTACCAGGTCTTCGTCGAGCGCGAGTACGGTTGCCTGGACGACCTGCGCGACGTGCGTCTGGTCGTCGACTGCGGGGCCAACGTCGGCTACTCCTCGGCCTACTTCCTGTCGCAACACGCGAACTGTCGCGTTGTGGCCGTCGAACCCGATCCGGCGAACTTCGCCGCCATGTGTCGCAACCTGGCAGCATACGGCGATCGGGTCACGCCGATCCGCGCCGGCGTCTGGTCGCACACGGCCGGGCTGGTGATGTCGGAGGATCGTTACCGCGATGGCCGCGAGTGGGCCAGGCAGGTGCGACCCTGCCAGCCGGGGGAGAAGGCCGACTTCGAGGGCGTGGATATCGGCTCGCTGCTCGCCGCCTCAGGGCACGAGCGAATCTCTGTGCTGAAAGTCGATGTCGAGGGTGCCGAAGCCGTCATTTTCGCCGAGAACTACCGGCCCTGGCTCGACAAGGTCGATGCCATCGCCATCGAACTGCACGAGGATTCGATGTTCGGCAACGGGCCGGCCGTTTTCGCTGCGGCCATCGCCGGCCAGGGGTTCGAACTCTCGTACAGTGGCGAACTGACGATCTGCCGTCGGCCCGTCACGCAACGACCGGCCACTTGAACGTCGAACGGATCGGCACTCGCCGCCCTTCCAGTTGCGACGCCCGGGCGGCGGTCATGATCTCGACGACGTGCAAGGCGTGTTCCGGCGTGAACAGGGTTTCCTTGCCCGTCGCCAGGCATTCGGCCACCAGCGATGCTCCCTGTTCCCAGACGTAGCCCTTCGCGTCGGTCGCCTCCTTCGTCGTCTTTTTGCCGAGGGACAGGTCCACGCCGTGCGGTGCCCAATCGTAGCCGCACAGGCACATGGTCCCACGAGTACCCGTGATGACGATGGTCTGGTGGTTCTGGTCGCCGGCGTCGTGTTCCGCGGCGGTGAAGTAGTTGAAGCCACACTGCGTCTGCGAGATGATGCCCTCGCCGTGGTCGATCAGGACCATGGCGTTATCCTCCTCCGTCACGCGGATATCGCCCTTGCCCTCGATCGTCCGCGTCGGCGTGACAATACTCGTCATGGCCACGACCGATTTGGCCGGGCCGAGCAGGCCGGTGAGAGTCGTGAGGTTGTACACGCCCAGGTCAGGCAGGCTGCCACCGCCCTTGGTGTAGAAGAACTCGGCCCAGCCCGGTCCGAGGTGCCCGTAACTGGCGTTGGCCGCGGCCACCCAGCCGAGTTTCTTCTCGGCCAGCACCTTGGCCATGAACGCGAACTGCGGACTGTTGACGGCGGTCGGCGCGCCCCACACGCGCACGCCCTTCGTCTTGGCGAGCGCGAGTAAGTCTTGCCCGGCCGCCAGCGTGTTGGCGATCGGCTTCTCGCTCCAGACGTGTTTGCCGGCTTCGATCGCCTGCCGATTGAGCCGCTCGTGCTCCTGCATATCGGTGAGGTTGACGAACAGGTCGAAGGCGGCCCCGGCGAGCATCTTGTCGATGTGCGGGTAGCGGTGCGGCACCTTGAACTGGTTGGCCCGCGCCTCGGCCCGTTCGGGGACGATGTCGCAGGTGCTGACCAGTTCGACGAATGGGCAGGTCGAGAGGTGCGGGAAGTACTTGCGAGCGACGCTGCCGCAGCCGATCACGCCGACCTTGATTCGCTTCGCCGGCCTGTCGTCGGCAGCGAACGCCGTGCCGAGGGCGGCCGCCCCCGCAACCGCACCCTGCCGCCCGAACTCCCGTCGGTTAATCCCGTCTTGCATGGCCGTCTCCCGTTGGAATCGAGGAGAACCAACGTGACCCGTAATCGTTTCAATCCCTGGTATATGGCCCGTCTATGCGAAGTCGGCCCGGGGCGCCCCCCCGCCCGGCG
>CAZNSL010001110.1:0-2175 GCA_964574975.1 uncultured Alcaligenaceae bacterium
CAGGTGGCGCGGCGGCAGCCTGCTGTGCCAGCAGACGTTGGCGCAGCTGCTCGCGGTCGACGAGGTCGCCGAGCCTGACTCCGGGGGCGACCTCGCGGTCAAGGATCTCGTCGAGTACCCGGTCGTCAGTGGGGTCGAGGTAGGTCTGCTCCACGAAATCGGTGAGAATCTCGTTGTCGACGAGCATGCCGCCGTCGAAACGGCGGGCGCGCGGGCCACCGTCTCCTTGATCGTCGCCCTCATCGGCGGTGTTCCCAGCAACCCATCCGTGGACGAGGGCTTGGTCGTCAAGATCGAGTTCTCGGAACTCCGACCAGCGGGCGTCGTTGTTGAGCCCGACGTGGGAGACAATGTGGCCCTGGTTGTCGGAGTGCTCGGGGGCGGCCTCCTGGACCACGCGCATCACCCGGCCGACGAACTGGATGTATGGGGCCAGGCTGCGGAAGGGTCGAAAGATCGCAGCGATGCTGAGCCGGGGATGGTCGAAGCCTTCACCGAGCATCTGAACCTGCACGATGCAGTCGAGCTGACCCTGGCGCAGCCGCGCGATGACGGCGTCCTGGTCGTCTTCGTCCATTTCCGAATGGATTTCAGCCGCCCGGTATCCGCACTCGTTGTAGATGGCCGCGACTTGGCGGGCATGGTCGACCGAGCATGCGGCCGCGATGATCTGGTGCTGAATGCCGGTCTGGGCGCGCATGCGGTCGCACGCCTGGATGCTGGCTTCGACGATGTGGCGGTTACATTCGGGGCTCAGAGCCACGCCGCGGCGGAACCACGCCTCTTCGCGTAGTTCGAGGACCTCGTCGAGAGTGTGGCGGCGGGTGTCGTCGTGGTAGGTGAAGTAGATTTCGGCGGGCGCGACGTTGCGGGAGTGGATTTGTTTGATATAACCGTTGATCATCGCCCGGGTGAACGGATACCGGTAAACGATTTCGCCGTGCAGTTGTTGTTGGTCGGAGCGGAACGGCGTGGCCGTCAGGCTGACGACCTTGGCGTTTGGGAAGCGCCGGAACACCTTCTGCCAGCTTTCGGCGGCAGCGTGATGACCCTCATCGACGAGAATCATGTCGAAGAAGCCTTCGGGGAACTGCGGTAGCCAACGGTCGGCCTGGCTGGCCAGCTGCTGGATGTTGCAGACCACGAAGTCGCTCTCGATGGCGTCGTGGATGTTCGCGTTTGGCCCGTCGAGCACGGCCATCCACGGCCCGGCGGTGAAGTCCGAAAGTACCCGGCACTTGGTCCAGAAACACTGTGGGCTGGTGATGTCCACCGCGTCGGCGACGCCCTTGCGGATGGTGAGGTTCGGCGTGATCACCAGGGTGCGGCCGCGGGCGATGCCGAAGGGCAAGGTGGCCATGATGCCCGTCTTGCCGCAGCCGACCGGGATCTGCACGATCGCTGGACCCGTGCGCTCGGCGAAGTGCTCGCGCACCGCGAGGTGGGCCTCGCGTTGCGGGTCGCGCAGAGCGGTGTTCGCCTCGATGTCGGCGTTCGCGGTGGCGAAGATACTGCTAACTGCACCGGCGGCGGCAGCCTCCTCGGCGCGGCGATACTCCAGCCGAAAGGGCTCCAGTTCGGCACGACGGTAGTAGCGGTAGTCGCTTCCGGGCCGCCGCAGCGCCTTCAAGGTGCCGTCACGATCCCATCGCCGCAGTGTCTGGGCGGATACCCCGAGATAGCTTGCCGCTTCGGCGACTCGCAAGAAACCTTCATCAGCCATAGGCAAACTGTACAACATTATCCAACACTACCGACCTTGTGGGAGTCGGCGTGTTCGCCGCCCGAAAGACCTTTAACCTCGACACACTTGGCCACTTAGCCCAACAGTCCAGTCGCTGTCGGAGAATGCCGGTATATTTTCTGGCATGTTGCAACACCCAGATCAGCAGACAGTTGTCGACGACCTCGGCGACAAATTCTTGCGCGCCTTCGTTCAATCCGTCGACGCCGCGCGTGCTGACCTCGCGGCATTCGAGCAGTTCAAGCCTGAGTGGTTCGTCAATTTCTCGAAGCGTTTCGTCGCAAACTTCATCCACGAGCGTATGTGGGACAGCATGACCCGCCAGATCGCCAGCCACCCAGACGTGACCGTCGTCGACGAAGAGCCGTCCCGTCAAATTCATTACGGCACCAACTACGTGGTGCGCTTCAAACGCCACGCGAGCAACTTGA
>CAZNSL010001111.1:0-2175 GCA_964574975.1 uncultured Alcaligenaceae bacterium
GTGTTGAGGACGCCAGCGCCATTGCAGTTGGTCTGGCCGGCGGTGAAGACGACGCCAGCGGTGCCGGACGCAACGCAGTTGGCGGCGAGAACGACGGCGCAACGAGAACCGATGCAGCAGCGACCGTTGGACGGCTGCGGGCAGGGGTTCGGGCTGCAGGTCGTGCCATTGCCCTGGTAGGAGAAGGTGCCGCCGAGGCCGGTGCAAGCAGCGGCGCCGGACTGCACGGAGCAGGTACCGTCAACCGAGTTGCAGCAAGCGCCGGTGGGCTGCGGGCAGGTGTTGGGGGAGCAGGTGCCGCCGTTGGTCCAGTTGGTGCCGCCACCGGTGGTGCACTGGGCCTGAGTCAGGCCAACGGTGCAGGCGCCGGAGGACGGGTTGCAGCAGGAGCCGGTCGGAGCGGCGGTCGGGCAGGAGTTGGGGAGGCAGGCGCGACCAGAGACGAACGAGCCGCTCTGGAGGGCGCACGCCGCGGAAGTGAGGATGGCGCAGTTGCCATCGGAGAAGCAGCAGGAGAAGGCCTGAGCAGCGTTGCAGGCGGTCGCGGTGCAAGTGGTCGCGGCGCCCTGGAAGACGGAGCCGGCGGTGCAGGCCGCGGCGGTAGAGATCAAGCAGCCACCTTCAGCGAAGCAGCACGCGCCGACGGGGGCGATGGAGAGGCCGGTGTTCGGATCGCACGGAGCGGTGACCGGGGGCTCAGGCTGGCACAGAGTGCCGGAGCCCTGCCACTGGCCGTTGGAACCGGCGGGGTCCGCACAGTCTTCGAGGGTGGTCTCGATGCAGCCGGTACCGGACTGAACGCAGCAGGCGCCCAGCGGAGCAACGGAGACCGTGAGGGCGTACTCGTTGCGGTTGGCGGTGCAGTCGAGGCCGGCGAAGCCCGGGGCCATGACATAGACGTACATCGGGCCGGCGTTGGTAGCGGTGACCGGCACCTGGAACTGGTTCACGCCGCGGTGCCCGTTCGGGAAGATGACGAAGGCGGCAGAGGCGGTCGCGGTCGGATCAGCCGTGCCAGCCGGGCAGGTCGTCGCGCCGGCGTTGAAGACGAAGATGAGGGTCGGGGCTTCGCAGAGGAGGGAGAAGTTGAGCGTCTGACCCGCGGACGGATCGATGCTCAGGCGGTAGATGTCGCGGTCGCGGACGCCGGCGGCGGTGTCAGTAGAGGTGTTGCCGAAGGCGGTCTGAGCGAAGGCGAGCGGGTAGGGGTTCTGGCAGAAGTCGCCGAGGGAGGGCGGAGCGGTGGTCGTGCCGTTGTTGCACGCCTCAGCCTGATCTTCACGGAAGTCCGTGCCGACGGGCGCGAGGGTGGCCGGGGGCTCCTGGATGGTGCCGCACGGCGTGGGGGTGATCACACCGAGAGCCGCGGAAGTCGCGGAGATGTTGTGGAAGCCGAAGGAGAAGGCCGCGCCGGTGACCCAGACGTAGTACGTCTGGCCGGAGACGGACGGGAAGGTGACGGTGGACGCGCCGGCCGCGGATGCGGTGCAGGCGCCGTCGTCATCGTTCTGAGCAACAGCGGCGAAGGGGCCGGCGCAGCTCGAAGCGCAGTAGACGCCGATGCGGGTGTCGTAGTCAGTCGCCGCATCGCAGGTGGTGATGGTGATGTTCTGGCCGTTGCCGACAACGGTGTACCAGACGCCGCCGTCAGCCGGATCGATGAGGTCGGCAAAGGTCGGCGGGATGCCGCCGGTTTGGCCGTTCGGGGAGAGGACGAAACCTTCGATCGCGGCAGCGCCGATGGTCAGAGCCGTCGCGGTAGCGCAGGTCTGGTTGGCAGCGGGCGGACCGGCCGGGCAGTTGGCGGCGGTAGCGGCCATGTCGAAGCCGATGCAGAACGCGCGGTCAGCGGCGCGATACTGCGTGGAACGGGTGTAGTTGGCGGCGAGGGAGCGAGCGGCGCAGTAGTTGTCGCCGTTGTTGCGGATCGTGCCGTTCGGGTCGGCGTAGTTGGAGAGCCAGAACCAGGAGGTGGTGCTCTCGGAGATGATTTCGATCCAGTAGCAGCCGGGGGTGCTCAGGACGACCGGGCTGGCGAAGGTGGAGTTCCACTCGAAGTAGCCGAAGTAGGTGATGGGCGGGCCGTTGAAGCGGGCCGGGTTGCGGCGAGCCTGGCTTTCACCCACGGGCGGCGTGGTGGAGGTGTTGACGATGCGCGTCGCGACCGGGGTGCCG
>CAZNSL010001112.1:0-2175 GCA_964574975.1 uncultured Alcaligenaceae bacterium
GCGTCGATGCGCCGGTCGCGCAGGAACGGCCAGCCCTGCCGCTGGCGCTGCACCCACAACGCACCCACTAGCACGGCCGCGGTGATAGCCGACGCGAGGACCGGGGCCAGGGCCCCGCGAACGCCGAAGCCGCGTGTCATCGCAGTACCTCCTCGTACGAGCCGATGGCGCGGCCCAGCCGCACCCACGCCAGGCCGAGTTCGACGTCGGCCACAATCACGTCCGCTTGCACCGTCCAGAGGGCCTGCACGGCTTCAATGACGCTGACCAGTGGCAACTGACCCGCGGTGTACCCCGCGATGGCCGGAGCAATCGCCATCCGCGCTCTCGGCAGGACGTTCGTGTTGAGAGCATCCTGACGGTCGCGCCACGCTTGGACCTGATTGGTCGCCGTCGCGGCCTCGCCCTCGAACATGCGCGTCATCGCCCGCAGGTCGGCCTCGGACATGGCGCGCATCGCCTGCGCTTCGGCCACGCCGGCCCGCAGCTTTCCGCGCCAAATCGGGAGGCTGAGGCCGACCATCGCCATCCAGCCCTTGCCGTCGGTCATCGTGTAGGAGGGGCCGGTGCGAATGGTGGCCATCGGGCGATACATGTCGCGCATCACCTGCACGTCGGCCTCGGCCCGAGCGATCTCCGCACGGACGGCGGTGAGTTCTGGTCGATCCGTGAGTGCCGTGCGAAGCGTCGGCCAGGGCGGCGGAGGCTGCGCCACGACGACGGGCTGTAGCGGCGGCAGTGACGTGTCTGCGTCCAGGCCAAGACTCGTGGCGAGCATGCTCTCGGCGCCACGCACCTCGCTCACGAGGGCGCGAGCCAGCGCCTCCAGCCGGGCGACTTCCACTTCGGCGCGCAGCACATCTGACTGCGGCGCCGTGCCGGCGGAGTAGCGGGCGTTCGCGGCCGCCACGACGTCACGCGCGAACGCGATCTGTTCCGAGAGCAACGCCTGGGTGCGCTGCCGCTCCTGCAGCATCAGGAATGCGGTTGCCGCCTGCAGGCCGACGTCCAGACCAGCGCGGCCAGTCTCGGCACGAAGCCGTTCGATGTCTGCGAGCGCGGAGGCGCGCCGATGACCACGGACGCCTGAGAGCGGAATCTGCTGTTCGATGGTGACGCTGACGTCCGCCCCGCCCCACATGAAGGGCAGGTGGTCCAGAGACGGCGACACCATCGGATCCTGGAGTGCCGAGACGATGGCCGGCCGCTGCTCCGCAGCCCGAGTCCGTGCCCGCGCGGCGTCGATCTCCGCCCGCCGCTCGCCGGCGATGCGCACGACGTCGACCAGTCGGAGCGGCGACGGCAACGCGACCTGGGTTTGCCCGACCCCAAGGGACGGCCACCCCACGACCGCGACGAAGAGCGCGGCGGCGGTGCGGTCCAAGAGACGGTTCATCATGACGGACTCCCTGCAACGAAGTTCTCAGCGCCGGGCCGGCTTCAACAGCCCGCCCGGTCCTGCTTCGGCAGCACTAACTGGCTGTCGTTGCCTGGTCTTTGTGCGTGCCCGCGGCAGCGCGCGCCTCGGTGGCAGCCGCTCGCTGTTGGCGGGCGAGTCGGTCCCAGTTCGCGGCCAAACCGGAGGCAGAGGGGTTCTTGGAGCTCAATGAACGCCACGACGCGGCGTATGTAGTGCTCTCCTTCGCCTCCTGCTCGTACCGGCCGGCCAGGGTCGTGAAGTACCCCTCGAGTGCGCGGTGGTCTGCGGGCGTTTCGGCAGTTGCGGCGAGGCGCGTCAGTTCAGCGTCGGACAGCACAGGCGCGCCCGCGCCTCGCTCGAAGCGTTCGCTGCCCTTCGGCGGATCCGAGGGCACGCCGGCCGCTTGCTTCGCGTGCTGCGCCGCCAGTTCACGAAGGGTGCTGGCCGACTCCAGGTTTCGGGCACTGAGTTGTCTGCAGTGCTCGCGCTGGCTGGTGGCGATGTGGGCCAGCTTGGTGTTGCCGCTGAACGCCTGGCCCATCGACTCGTGACGCTTGGCGTCGGCGGCGTACCGCTGCGCCAGCGACGTGAAGTGGGCGCTCAGGCGCGAATGGTCCGCCGGCTCGCCCCGCACGATGAGCTGACGTACGTCGGCTTCGTTCAGCACGGCGAGTTGAGGACCTTGAGCGATCAGCTTCGATGCGGGGGTCAACGCCGCCAGGGCCGCAAGAACTACAAGTCGTACAAGAAACGTC
>CAZNSL010001113.1:0-2171 GCA_964574975.1 uncultured Alcaligenaceae bacterium
TCCCGCAAAGCCGGGAGAGGGGAGGAAAAAACTATCGTCCTTCTTGCGGGATCACCATCGTCACGGTGTCGCCCGGCGTCAGGCGCACGCCTTCGGGGTTCGACAGTTCGGCCCAAATCCTGACGCGGCGGTCGTTCGGGTCAATCGACTGGTCGCGGAAGGTCAACGTGCCGGTCAGTTCGCGGTCGATCTCTGCTGCCGTCGGCATGCCCCAGACTAGCACCTTGTTGTCGGCCGAGCCGGTGACGGCGAACGTGCTGTCAGGGGCGAAGGCAGCGCACGTCGGCTGCGAATTCGGGCCGAGGGCCAGGCGGCGGAACAGATGGCCTCGCACGCCGGGGGCCGGGGCCTTCCACAGTTGCAACGGACTGTCGCCCGATCCGGCCGCCAACACGAGCCGGCCGTCCGGCGAGAACATCGCAAACGTTGCGAACTGGCCCGAGTCCGACGGCGGCAGGAACACTGCCTCCGTCCGCTGGTCCTGGACCGCGATCACACGCAGCGACCGTTCGCTGTCGAGTAGCACCCGCGAGCCGTCGGCCGACGCGCCGATGACCGGTACGTTGCCGGAGCGGTTCTCGACGTTGATCTCCGGGGCCGCGCCCTTCTCACCGAGCGCCCACAGGCAGGCGGTGCGGTCGCGGGCGGCCGAGATCAGCTTGGCCTGCGGCAGGAATTGGATGTACTCGATTGGGCCGCGGTGGTGCGCCGGGAAGCGGTACTTCAGGTCGCCCGTGGCCACGTCCCACAACAGGATTTCGCGGGCGTCGGCCGTGGCGCAGGTCTTGCCGTCGGGCGCGAACGCCACGCACGAGATGGGCTGGCCGTGCCGGCCCTTCAACTCGCGCAGCGGCTTCGGCGAGAGTTCGTCGAGTTCCCACAGGCGGGCAATGCCGTCGTCGGCTCCGGTCAGCGCCAGGTTCGTCTCGGCCCCCGGCGGCGTGCAGGCGACGGCCCGCACCGGGACGCCGTGATACCAGCTGACTTTTTGTCCGGGTGTGGCGCGATCCCAGACGCGGGCGGTCTTGTCGAGGCTGCCGGTCACGATCAATGGCTTGCGGGGGTCCTTACTGACCGCAACCGCGATCACCGGTTGCAGGTGCCCTTCGAGGGCTTGCAGGTGTCCGTCCTGGATCGCTGGCTCGATGAACACCTTGAGACTCTTAGCACGGTTGACGGCATTGAGGTACTGCACGTCCATCAGTCCCTCGACGCGCAGCGTGTCCTGGTTCTGGATTTCCATGACCGGTTCGAGCGCTTTCACAGCCTCGCCGGGCTTGCGGTAGAAGCGCTTGACGACGCCGTCGATGTCGGCGCGGAGGTCGTGTTCGCCGCGGATGATCTCGGCCTTCTTCAGGTCCTCGGTGGCCTTCTGGATGTCGCCTTCGGACTCGGCCACGTCGGCGATAGACTTCTGGAACTGGGCGATGGCTCGACGGAATTCCGACTCGGTGGCCCCGCCGCTAGCGCGAAGCTTCTCGTACATGTTCTTCTCTTGGAGCGACACCTCGCGGAGTTGTTCGGCGGCGACCTTCTTCGCCTGGGCAGCGATCAGTGCGGCCTTCGCACTCTGGACGTTGGCGTTGGACACCATGTCGTCCATGATGGCGATCAACTGGCCCTTCTTGACCGTGTCGCCCTCGCGAAGCCGGCGGTACTCGGCCTTCGTCCGCGGGTTGACGATGAGGTCCTTCTTGTCCACCACCTCGCCGGGTTGCTTCTCGGTGCAGTAGAACCACAGCTTGCCGTCGTTTTTGCTCGGCACGTTCTCCGTCTCGGCCAGCGTCAGTTGGCACTGCCGAATGACGATCGGCACGTTGGTGAGGCCGACGGTCGGCCGCGGTGGGGCCGGCTTCGGCTCGTACAGCGGTGCCCCGACGTCGGCCGGTGTCGCGGCTACTGGTAGGGTGGACCGGCTGTTGCTGTTGGCAGTGTTGGCGGCAGCGTTAGCGTTACCGGTGGCCGAGGCCGGCGTGGTGTTGTCGCAGGCGGTTGTGGCCAGGGCCACGCCACCGGCCAGGGCCGACGCGAACAAGCGACGCAGCATGATAGGTCTCCTCATTCGACGAACGATCGGCAAAGTGTCGGTTGCGCAGATTAGCGACGCTTCGCAGAAGCGTTCTTCCGGTACGAAGAACGCTTCTGCGAAGCGTCGCAAAACGGGCCGTTAG
>CAZNSL010001114.1:0-2163 GCA_964574975.1 uncultured Alcaligenaceae bacterium
GGGCGCACGAGCCCGCGGTAGAACTCGAGGCTGCGCCGGCGATGGGCCGGATCGGGCCGCATTCGAGACCGAGGCCCGGCGGCGCAACATCGCGGTTGAATTCCTCGGCTGGCTCGACGCGACTGGCATCCGCGCCGCGATGCGTGCCGCCGACGTGCTGGCCGTTCCGAGCGTCTGGCCGGAACCGTTCGGCCTGGTCGGCATTGAGGCTGGGTGCGTCGGCCTGCCGGCCGTCGCCTTCGCCGTCGGTGGCATCCCCGACTGGCTCGCCGCAGGCATCTCCGGCGAACTCGCCCCCGGCGGTCGGCCCGACGCCATCGAATTCGCCGCCGCCCTGGCGCGGGCGCTCGGCGATGCGGCCCACTGGCAGCGCCTGCGCGTTGGCGCATGGAAGGCCGCTGGGCGGTTCACGCCGGAGGCCCACCTCGACCGACTCTTGCCCGTGCTGGAGGCGGCAGCCCGGCCGTGACGCGCCGCGGCGATAGAACATCCCGATGAGCGAACGCATTCTCGTTACCGGCGGGGCCGGCTGCATCGGCTCCGAACTCTGCGCCGCGCTATTAGCCCGCGGGCACCACGTCGTCGCCTTCGACAACTTGTCCAGCGGCAAGGCCGAACACGTCGAGCCGCTGGCCACCAACCCGCGATTCCGTTTCGTCCACGGCGACGTTCTCGACTCGGCCGCGTTGGACGCCGCCCTCGACGGTGTCGGCTTCGTCCACCATCTGGCGGCCAACCCGGACGTGAAGTTCGCGCCCGACGCCCCCGACCGCGACCTGCGGCAGAACACCCTGGCCACTGCCACCTTGCTCGATGCGATGCGTCGGCGCGGCGTGTCGCGGCTGGCGTTCTCGTCCACGTCGGCGGTGTACGGCACCAGCCCGGTGCAGCCGATCCCGGAGGCGCAGCCGTGCCGGCCTATCTCGCTGTACGGGGCGACCAAGCTGTCGTGCGAAGCGCTGATCTCAGCGCACGTCCACCTGTTCGGCCTGAAGGCATGGGTGTTCCGCTTCGCTAACGTGGTCGGCGGCAAGGTGCGCAAGACCGGCCGCACCGTCATCGGCGACTTCATCGCCAAGCTGCGGGCCGACCCCAAGCGGCTGGAAATCCTCGGTAACGGCAAGCAGGCGAAGTCGTACATCCTCGCCGGCGAGTGCGTGGACGCGATGCTCTACGTCATCGACCGCGCGACGGCCGACTACAACCTGTTCAACCTCGGTGGCGACGATTGGCTGTCGGTGGCCCGCATCGCCGAGATGGTCGTGGAAGCGATGGGCTTATCGAGCGTCGAGTTCGCTTACACCGGCACGGAGGCCGGCTGGCCCGGCGACGTGCCGCGCTTCCGCCTCGACGTGTCGGCGCTGAACGCCCTCGGCTGGCGGGCGAAACACACATCGGAACAGGCCGTGGCATCCGCGATCGGTGGCATTTTGGCCCTCTCGTAACGGTGCCCACACGATGCAAGCCGTCATCCTCGCCGGCGGACTCGGCACTCGGCTCGGCGACATCACCAAGACGATTCCCAAGCCGATGGTGCCGGTCGCCGACAAGCCGTACCTGGAACACCAACTCGACGAACTGCGTCGCCAAGGCGTCACCGACATCGTCCTGCTCACCGGCTACCTCGGCGAGCAGATCGAAGACCACTTCGGCGACGGCGCTCGTCTCGGCCTCACCGTTCGCTACAGCCGCGAGGCGTCTCCCTTGGGGACCGGCGGGGCGCTGCGCGATGCCGAACCGCTGCTTGCCCCGGAGTTCCTGCTCATCTACGGCGACTCGTATTTGCCGATCGACTACCCTGCCGTCCTGCGTCACCTCGCCACGGATCCAAACGCCGTCGGCGTCGCCGTCGTCTACGACAACCGCGAGTCGACGACGGTGCCGAACAACATCGCCCTGGACGCCGACGGCTACGTCGCGCGCTACGCCAAGGACGCGCCGCAGACGCCCGACCTGGCCTACGTCGAGGCGGGCGTGCTGGCGTTCCGCAAGTCCGTACTCACTACGCTGCCCACGGCTGGAGCGGCGTCGCTAGAGAAGGACGCCTTCCCCGACCTGATCGCCGCACGCAAGCTGCTCGGATACCCGACGAAGCAGCGGTTCTACGACATCGGCACCCCGGAGCGGCTGGCGGCCATAGAAAATGTGCTGAGTGCGGAGTGG
>CAZNSL010001115.1:0-2161 GCA_964574975.1 uncultured Alcaligenaceae bacterium
CTGGGAACGAGGGTCAAATCCACTACGACCCCACCGCGCTAACCCGCACGCGGTTCCCCGCGCACCTCGCTGCTAACCTTGCATCCTCGGTCAAAAGATGGTCTGATCCGGCCATCGGACGATATCACCAACCTTCGGCGCGGCACCCTGGTGCGCGCCTCTTTCGGGAGATCGATCGTGGCCGAACCGCAGAAGAAGCGTTCGCTGTTCGTCAGGTTGCTCCGAGGCGCGGCCGCACTACTCGTGCTGGCCGTGGTGGCCATCACGGGCATCGGGCTGTTCGTACTCGACGGCAAATACGAAGTCACGCGTACGGCGACGATCACGGCCACACCGGAAGCGGTCCACAAACAGGTCGGCGACCTACGCGAGTGGCCGAACTGGCTGCCGTTCACCAAGCACGACAAGACGGTGAAGACGACCATCGAACAGCCGACTGGCGTCGGGGCCAACCAGTACTGGACCAGCGACAACGGCAACGGCGAGCTGAAGTTCACCGCGTCGGACGAGCAGAAGGGCATCGAGTACGACATGCTGTTCGACAAGAAGTACCCGAGCAAGGGTTCCCTCAGCTACGCGAAGGACGGCGACGCGACGAAGGTGACCTGGCGGATGCACGGCCAGAACACCGACTTTTTGGGCAAGTGGATGGCCGCCGCGATGAACCTGATGGTCGGCCCGATGTTCGACGAGGGCCTGGCCGACCTCAAGGCCAAGGTCGAGTCGGCGAAATAGGAACTAGACACGGATGAACACGGATAAACACAGATGAATATAACTTCATTGTCTTGTATTCATCTGTGTTTATCCGTGTTCATCCGTGGCTAATTCTTCGTCCTCGACTCCCGACGTTCGCGCGACTATCGACGCGGTTTGGCGCATCGAGTCGCCGCGGCTCATCGCCCGGCTGGCCCGGCTGGTGCGCGACGTGGGCGCGGCCGAGGATCTGGCCCACGACGCCCTCGTGTCCGCCCTGGAGCAGTGGCCGGCCGATGGCGTACCGGACAACCCTGGTGCCTGGCTCATGGCCGCCGCCAAGAACCGGGCCATCGACTTCATCCGCCGGGCCAAGCTCCTCGAACGCAAACACGCCGAAGTTGGCCGCGTCCTCGGTGCCGCGTACGCCCCCGACCTGGACGCGGCCCTCGACGACGACATCGGCGATGACCTGTTGCGCCTCATCTTCACGGCCTGCCACCCGGTGCTGTCGGCCGAGGCGCGGGTCGCCCTCACGCTGCGGCTCCTCGGCGGCCTGACGACCGACGAAATCGCGCGGGCGTACCTGGTGCCAGAGCCAACGGTGGCCCAGCGAATCGTGCGGGCCAAGCGGACGTTGGCCGAGAAGCGCGTGCCGTTCGGGGTGCCGCACGGCCCCGACCGTGCCGAACGGCTCGCGTCGGTGCTGGAAGTCGTCTACCTGATCTTCAACGAGGGCTATGCGGCCACGGCCGGCGGCGACTGGATCCGCCCGGCGTTGTGCGAGGAGGCGCTGCGTCTGGGCCGCATCCTGGCCGGGCTGGCCGCGGAAGAGCCGGAGGTCCACGGCCTGGTGGCCCTGATGGAACTCCAGGCATCGCGGCTGCGGGCGCGGGTCGGCCCGTCGGGCGAGCCAGTGCTGCTGCTCGACCAGAACCGGGCGCAGTGGGACCGCCTGCTGATCGGCCGCGGCCTCGCGGCCCTGGGCCGAGCCGAGTGCCCGACCGCCGCCCGCGGCCCGTATACCCTGCAAGCGGCCATCGCGGCGTGCCACGCGCGGGCACTCGACGCCGCCGCCACCGATTGGCGACACATCGCCGATCTCTACGGCGAGTTGGGCCGACGGACGCCGTCGCCGGTGGTGGAGTTGAACCGCGCGATGGCGGTGGCGATGGCCGACGGCCCCGCGGCCGGCCTGGCGATCGTCGATGGGTTGATGGCGGAATCGTCGCTGTCGGGCTACCACCTGCTGCCGAGCGTTCGCGGCGACCTGCTGTTCAAGCTCGGTCGGCTCGCCGAAGCACGGGCCGAGTTCGAGCGCGCGGCGACTCTCACGCGGAACGAGCGGGAACGGGCGTTGCTGGTCGGGCGAGCCGAGGCGTGCGGTCGCTGACGGACTGTCGGGCTTCGCCGAGCCACGCTCACGCGGCCGCCCGCGCCAGCCGGCGGCGCTCCGCCTCGCGCA
>CAZNSL010001116.1:0-2157 GCA_964574975.1 uncultured Alcaligenaceae bacterium
AATCTTGGGGTCGGCCCCGAAGTGGTGGTCGATGTCGGTGTCGGTGACTGTGTTGTCCGGGTTGTTGACATCCTTCCCGGTCACCGTGCCGAAGTTCACGTACTGCCCGGCCGTGGCGATCCGGGTCGCGGTGTACGTCCATGTCTCGGTCAGGTCGAGCAGGCTGTTGTTGTTCGCGTCCCCGCCGGTGAAGTTGGTCACCACGAAATCGTCGGCCGTGTTCCCCTGGGTACCGTTGTCGTCCGTCACCACGACGTTCGCCAGCGGGACGTTGCCGGTGTTGGTGACGACGTAGGTGAACGTGACCGTATTGCCGACGGGAACGACCGGACCGGTCGGGACGTTGTTGTCCGTGCCGTTCGTCAACTTCACCAGGTTGATGCCGAGCGTGTAGAACCCGGCGTCCACCGTCAAGTCGGTCTGGCCGGAGGACAAGGTGTACGGTCCGGTCACGCCGGTGACCAGGTCGGCGTCGGAGTCCTTAGCGTCGTCGCCGCCGGCGTCCTTCGGGCTGGGAATGAACCCGCCGCCGGGTGCGACGAACTGGACGGAGTAGGTGCCGGGCGTCAGGCCGCTGAACAGGTACAGGCCGTTGGCGTCGGTCGAAGTAGTCGCGAGCACGGTCGTGCCGTCGGCGGCCAGTAGCTGGACGGTGACGTTGGGGATGCCGGGTTCGCCAGCGTCCTGGTCGCCGTCGGCGTTCAGGTCGTGCCACACGAAGTCGCCCAGCGCTGCAGGTTGGTAGTAGCCGAAGTCGAGGGTCAGGTCGCTGGACCCGCCGGGCAGCGCCGCGGGCGTGGTTCCGCTCGGGTTGGGGTTGCTGTCGACCGTTCGATCCGGCCCGACGAGCGTCGGGCTGGCGGCGAACGCCGCCAACGCACCCGCGCCGGCGAAGTTGCTGGCGTCGACGGTGACGGTGTACGTACCGGGGGCGAGGCCGCTGAACAGGTATCCGCCGTTGCCGGCCGTCGTCGTCGTCAGCGTCACAGGCGTGCCGAAGCCCGTCGTCCCGGTCAGGGTCAGCGTCACCCCGTTGATACCGGGCTCGCCGGCGTCCTGGAGGCCGTCGGCGTCCAGGTCGTGCCACACGAAGTCGCCAACGCTCACCGTTTGGTAGAACCCGGCATCGACGGTGAGGTTGGTCTCGCCGGACGCCAAGGTATACGGCCCGGTCAGGCCGGTGACCGAGTCGGCGTCGGAGTCCTTGGCGTCGTCGCCGCCCGCGTTGGCGGCGGTCGGCACGTATCCGGCCGGCTGGACGAACTGGACGGAGTAGGTGCCGGGCGTCAGGCCGCTGAACAGGTATAGGCCATTGGCGTCGGTCGTCGTCGTGCCGACGACGGCGCTGCTGGCGTCGAGCAGATTGACGGTGACGCCGGGGATGCCCGGCTCGCCGGCGTCCTGGTCGCCGTCGGCGTTCAGGTCGTGCCACACGAAGTCGCCCAAGGCGGCGGGCAACGACTGAATGCCTTCGACGCGCGTACCAGCGGATATGGAACCGGCTTGGTTGTTCGAGGAAAAACCAGCGAAGGTATAGGTCTGATAAAACGTGAAGGGACTGGCGATGGTGAAGGTACCGCCGACGGCTGGGTTCGGAGACAGCACGCTCGACGCGGAACCTATCGAACCCGTCCCCGTCGTCATTCCCAGTTGGCCGGTCAACGTGGTGCCGGGAGTGGCCGACAGCGCGACGGTACCGTTGAGTACGCCGCTGGTCATGGTCACACTCGAGGCGGAAAGCCCACTCGTACTCGGCGAGGCGTTGCTCGTGATAGTCGCGGAGCCGGGGCTGGGGTTGACGTAACTATCCCCCAACACTTCGACCAGCAGCCGGTTCGAGTTGACGCCGGTCGGACCCGCGTACTGCATGTTGATCGTCGTTGAGTGGGCGCTGAAGCCGGGGCCCGTGTCCGATCCGTTGCCGACAATCACGATGACGAAATCGGGCAACTGGATGAATGCGCTCACCGGAGTCCCTGGCCCCCCGGGATCGGTGACCGTTTGTGACCCGGCTATGGAGCCGTCGGCGTTAAACTCGGTCGCTCGAATGGCGAAGCTCGGAACGGTCCGATCTTCGAGGTTCAGGAGGGAGGGCCGGAACCATCGTGGGCGGGCGGCCCGAGAGCCGGCACGGCGAGCATTGCGGGAACGGGAATA
>CAZNSL010001117.1:0-2154 GCA_964574975.1 uncultured Alcaligenaceae bacterium
AGTTTCAACAGAATGTCACCAAGGCCGGCATCACCTGGATCCATTTCACGCCGCGACCTCAGAATAGACGCACTTCCCAAGCTCGGAGAATCCTGACACCGCCCCTTTCCTTCGTAGCCACAGGCTTCCGTGCCGGTGTGCCTCCACGCAACGTATCAGGCCCGAACCTACGATGGTGCAAGGTGAGGCCCGACCCCCTGGGGCCATCGCACGACGATGAACACGTACCGCGGCGGCACGGGCTGGACTGCCTCGACTTGGCCCAGCAGCCCGGGCACGGCGGACACCACGACTTGGGCCTATCAGGAAGCCACCGGGCTCCTATCCTCGAAAACCGATGCGGTGGGGAAAGCGGTCAGCTACACCTACACGCAAGCCGGCCAGATGGCCACGCGGGTCTGGGCAAGGATTCTCTCGGGGAGCACGCACGTCACGACGACATATGCCTACTCGTCGACGACCGGCGAACTCACCTCGGTTGACTACAACGACTCCACGCCGGACCTGGCCTACTCGTACAATCGTGCGGGCAATACCGCGCAGGTCACCGATACCACCGGCACCCGGACCTTTAACTATAACTTGTCCGGCACCCTCGAACTGCAAAGCGAAGACCTACCGACGTACTTCGGCTCCCGCCGCATCACGTACCCGGTGGCCTCCTCCGGCGTTATTGGCCGTCCGACCGGCCTGCAGCTCGGCACCTCCGGCTCCCCGACCTCGGAGCAGTCGATCACGTATGGCTATGATACCTATGGGCGATTCAACTCGCTCGCCGGCGGCGGCACCACGCTCGCCTATGCGTACACGAGCAATTCCAACCTGCTGGCGAGCATCGCCGACAGTGTCTCCGGTTGGACCCAGACCCGCACGTATCTGTCCAACCGCGACCTGCTCGACGTCATCGAGACCAAGGTCAGCACAACCTCGAAGGCGAAGTTCGATTACGCCCACGACAACCTCGGTCGACGGACCGGCGTCAACAAGACCGGCGGCCTCTATTCCCGCTATGGCAACGGCACCCAGGGCCTGGACACCACGTGGGGATATGACGACCGCTCCCAGGTGACCGCCGAACAAAGTTACCTCGGCGGCACTGCGACGACGCTCACGGGGCGGATCGACGCCTATGCCTGGGACAACATCGGCAACCGCTCGAGCACGGCGGGCACCACTCACAACGGGGGCGCGGCCGCCTACAGCGCCAACGCGCTCAACCAGTATACGCAGCGCGACGTGGTTTCCGTGTTCGATGTGGCCGGTGCGGCCGGGTCGGGCACGACGGTGACCGTCAACACTTCCTCCGCGGGCGTCACCCGCCACGGCGAGTACTTCTTCAAGGGCCACTCGCTCACAAACAGTACAGGCGCCGTCTTCACCACCCTCGCGATCAGCGATGGCACGACGACGACCAACCTCCCGGCCTTCCTCGCAAAAACCGCCGAGGTCTTCAGTTACGACGACGAGGGGAACCTCACTTCCGATGGCCGGTGGGACTACGCTTACGATGCCGAGAACCGCTTGGTGTCGATGCAGACACATGGCTACAACGCCACGACCTACGCGATCGCCAATGCGGATGCGCGGCGGTTGGAATTCAAGTATGATTATCTAGGCCGCCGGGTGGAGAAGCTCGTCCGCGGCGGCTGGAACGGCAGTGCCTTCACGACCGTGCTCAGCGACGAGAAGTTCGTCTACAGCGGCTGGAACATCATGGTGAAGCTCAATGCCGCCAGCAGCAATGCACTCATGGCTTCGTACTATTGGGGTCTGGACTGGAGCGGCACGCTGCAAGGCGCCGGCGGCGTCGGCGGCTTGGCGCTCATCGTCGAGGGCGGCAGCACGTACCTCCCCATGTTCGACGGCAACGGCAACGTGATGGGGCTCATCAAGGCCAGCACCGGATCGATCGACGCAGCATATGAGTTCGACGCCTTCGGCAACACGATCCGCGAATCCGGAACCTACGCCGCCAGCAATCCCTTCCGCTTCTCGACCAAGTACACCGATGTCGAGACGAGCTTGGTTTACTATGGTTTAAGATATTACAGCCCCTCTTTGGGGAGGTTCATCAACAAGGATCCGATTGAGGAACGGGGCGGGCTGAATCTCTACGGTTACTGCCTCAACAACGCCATAGCCCGATGGGATTAC
>CAZNSL010001118.1:0-2153 GCA_964574975.1 uncultured Alcaligenaceae bacterium
TCCGGCGGCCGGCCCTGTCGCACACGGTCCAGGTCGGTGGCGATCTCGACGAGCGCCGACAGTAGCGCAAGGCTCAGCCGCTTCTCGCCGGTCAACTCGTCGCGCAGGCGACCGTATGCGGCCTGCGCGTCGGTGGCGAAGCGGTCGAAACGTTCGCCGAGTTCGTCGCGCTGCCGGCCGAGCGCTTCCTCGAAGAGCTTGTGCTGGCGGTCGTTCCGCTCGCGCAGGGCGATTAACTCCGCACAGACCCGTGCCAGCGTCCCGGTGCCGAGGGCGTCACTCATTGCCGCCTCGTGCGGGTTCCTTAGCCGCCGGTAGCGAAAGCGACCACGGGTCCACCTTTTCGGCGGCGATGTCCTTCAGGTACTGGGCCACCCCCGGGAGTTCGATCGGCACCGACGGAGCCGGCATCTCGGTCCGCAACTGCGCGAGGTCGGGGACGGCGACCGCGGGTTCGGCGGGCGGCTCCGGGTCCACGGGTTGCCAGGTTGGCCGTTCGGGGTCGAGGCCGTAGAGCCGGCCGAGGCGGCGCAGTTCGTCGCCCAGAATATCGACGTTGAGACTGGTCGCGTCGGCCTGGATCCGTCGGGCCGGGTCGCGCAGAACTTCGCGCGCCCAATGGATGTCGCCGAGCGGCACGGTCGTCTTGCCTTGTCGCGCCCAAAGGACGCGCTGCGCCCAGGCGGCTTCGATCTGCTCGTCAGTGGCGTCCTTCGGGACACCGAGGATGAGGAACGGCCCCAGCCGCTCGCGCGACAGCGGCACGACTTCAACGCCGGATTCGGGTGCGGGAGTTTCCACACTGAGAGATTACGTCGGCGGCGGATTGCCGAACAGCTTGGCGAGCGGCAACGACCAGCCGGGAATGAGCGGCGTCTCGAGGGTGGCTGGGGCCACGATGTTTCGCACCGCGTCGAGCGCGTCGTAAACGCTGACGAGTTGACGTACCGGGTCAACGACCCAGACTTGACGCACGCCGTACTCGAAATACTCCGCGACCTTGTCCAAGACAGTGCGGTAGTAGTCGTTCGGACTGACGACTTCGATGGCGATGTCGGGGACGATTGACCAGTCGCCTTCACGGGGCGGTATCGCGCCTATGGGCCAGCGGTCGGCGGCGACGAACGCGACGTCGGGGCGGCGCTTCTGGTTGCCATCGGCGTCGAAGACGAACATCATTTCGCAAACGGCCGTGCCGGCACCGCTCTCTTCGGCGAAAGACCAAAGTAAGCCATACAAGCGCCCCCCCAGAAACGTTGATTCCGCGCTCATGGGCTTCTCCACGATTTCGCCGTCGATCACCTCCGTCAGTGCGTCGGCGGACACGACGACTTCCGGCTCGGCCAGCGCACTCGAATTCATCGGTTTGATCTCCTGGCGTCGGGGCCACCGGCGATTGTAACTGAGTCGCTTGCCGGCCGGCAGGTCAACCGGACACGGCGAAGCATCGTCGTCACACTTCAACCGTAATCGTCAGCGACCCGGTCTGTTGATCCTCGCGGATGTCCTTGATCTGGCCGATCTGAGCGGCCTTGCGCTTCAGTGCCTCGGCCGTCACGCGATTGACGGCCTGGTTCAGCTCCTGCTGCAAGTCGGCGAGCTTGCCTTCGAGCTTGGCCGTCGTTTCCTTTTGCAACTTGCCTTCGGCGTGGTCGGCCGCCTTCTGCAAGCTGGCCTGGAGTTGCCGACGCAGGCCTTCCTTGACCGCCTTCTCGCTCGGGCCGATGTCGTCGTAGGCGTAGCCCTCTTGGTCGGCGGTCACGGTCTCGCGCTTGACGGCCTCCGCCCGTACGGTCACGGTGCCCTCGGAAGGGTCAATCTCCGTCGTCACGTCGCCGTCGCGGCGGACGAGCTTCTCGCCGTCCTCCGTGTAGCCTCGCGACTTGAGTTCCTCGCGCAACAGATCGGCCATCTCGTCGCACGGCAGCACTTCGAGTAGTTCGAGTTGCGTCTGCACCGAGTCCTCGGCCTTGACGGTGCGTGTCAGCGATTCCGACACGCGGATGCGGTATGCCCGGCTCATCGTCGTCTCCTCAGCCATTCGTCTCGTTCCCAGGCTCTGCCTGGGAACGAGCTGCCTTGCCGGCTCTGCCGGCCGCACCCCGGTAGGCTGAACCTCGGCGGGGTCGGGCGGCAGAGCCGCCAAGACAGGG
>CAZNSL010001119.1:0-2153 GCA_964574975.1 uncultured Alcaligenaceae bacterium
GGCCCCGGAGCAGGCCCTCGGCAAAAAGGTGGGCGAGTTCTCCCCGGCCATCGACGTCTACGCCCTCGGGGCCATCCTGTACGAGATGCTCACCGGCCGGCCGCCGTTCAAGGGGGCCAGCGTACCGGACACGCTCGAACTGGTGCGCAACGAGGAGCCGGCCTCGCCGAGCCGGCTGGTGCCGAAACTACACCGCGACCTCAGCACCATCTGCCTGAAGTGCCTGCACAAGTCGCCGACCCGGCGTTACGCCAGCGCCGAGGAATTGGCCGACGACCTGCGCCGCTGGCTCGATGGCGACCCGATCCGCGCTCGTCCGGTCGGCGGCGTCGAGCGGCTGTGGCTCGCCGTCAAGCGGCGGCCGCTGCTGGCGGCGTCGCTGGTCAGCCTGGGCGTCTGCGCCACGGCGCTGGCACTCTACGGCGTCGCGGCCCGCAACGAACGGCACCAGAGCGAATTGCGGGCAACGGAGCAGGCCCACCGGCTGGCGCTCGAAGGCCAATTCGAGAACTCGCTGACCGCGCTCGACGACGTGTGCGTCAAGGTCATGGACGAACGGACGCTCAACAGCCCCGCGGGACTCAAGGCGCTGCACAAGACGCTCCAGGACTACTACGACAAACTGATCCGCGACCAGGAGGGGATGCAGTGGTCGAAGCGCGAACGGCTCGCCGACGCCTGCCTGCGCCTCGGCGAGTTGATGCGCAAAACCGGCGACAAGTTGCAGGCGGCCGAGGCGTACCGGAAAGCGGGCGACCTGTACGCCGAGTTGATCCGCACCCGCGGCCCGGCCGAGGATAGCCGCGACAAGCTGGGCCAGACGAAGCTGGAGCGCGGCAAACTGAGCCGCGAACTCGGCGACTTCACGGCGGCCGCCGACCACCTGAAGGCGGCCCGCGACGACTTCGCCGAGTTAGCCGCCGAGGCGGGACCGCGCTCCGCCGCGTTCCGGGCCGAACTGGCCGAGGCGTGGCACCAGACCGGGTCGCTGTTGCAAAGTACCCGCGCCGACAAGCACGAGGCACTGGCCGCATTTGCCAAGGGCCTGGAACTGCGGGAGCAACTCGTGGCCGAGGCGATGACTCGCGTCAAGGGCAACGCGCCGCCACCGGAGGCCGTGCGCGACCTGACCGAGTACCGCCGCGACCTGGCGCGCAGCCACGGTTATATCGGCGACATCGAGATGGTCTTGGGCGATCGATCCAAGGCCGATGCCTCGTACTGGGAGTCGCATCGGCTGCGCAAGGCCGTCGCCGAGACGACGAAGGAGTTGGAGGACAAGTTCCAGTTCGCCCGCAGCTTCCAGAACTTCGGCAACTTCCAGTTGCGCGTCCGCGCCTTCGCCACCGCTCGCGACTGGTTCGACCAGGCCGCCGTGGTGCAGAGCGAGTTGGTCAAGCAGGCCCCGACCTACACGGAGTACCAGTCCGACCGAGCCGCGACACATTGTCGCGTCGGCGAATTACTCCTGCTCCAGCACCGCCCGGCCGACGAGGCCGCCGCGGAACTCGACGCGGCCCGACACATCTACGAAGGGCTGCTGGTCATCGACCCGAAGAGTACGCTGACGAAAGCGGGGCTGGTCGAGGCGCGGGTGCTGTTGGCCGTGGCTCGCGTCGATGCAAAGCCGGACGTGGCCCGCGACCTGCTGAACGAGGCCCGGCCGCTCGCCGAGGCGTTGGCCGCCAGCCGCCGCGACCCGCAGGACTACTTCTACCTCGCCGCCATCGAAAGCCTGGACCTGGAACGTCTGCCGCCGGCCGAGCGCGCCGCCCGCGCCCCGAAGGCTCTGGAGTCGTTGCGGTCGGCGATCCAGCAGGGCTACCGCCGCCGGCACCCGACGGACGTGAAGCAGGACCGTGCGTTCCGCGCCGCGGCCTCCACCGACGGCTTCGCCGAGGTGCTGCGCGAGTACGAGACGGTGTCGCGGGCCGCGGCGGCCCGCTGACGGTTGCCCACACTTCGCCACGAACTCATCGCGGGCCTGCGCTGCGGTGGTTAAGGAACCCAGCCGGGCAACGCGGCCGCCTGATTCACCCACGTCGTCATTCGCGTCTCGTCGAGATCGTCCGCTTCGTAGATGTCGATCCAGCGCGCGTCCTTGCTCTTGGGCGTTCCGCCGGGTGTGACCGGTCGCAGCGACGTGCCGCTAA
>CAZNSL010001120.1:0-2151 GCA_964574975.1 uncultured Alcaligenaceae bacterium
TTGTAGAGCTGCGCCGCCAGCGTCTTGTTGTGCGACAGGACGAGCGTCGGCTTCTGGAGTTGCTGGATGACGTGCGCGGCCGTGAACGTCTTGCCGGTGCCCGTTGCTCCGAGGAGCGTCTGCCGCGGCCGGCCGGATTGGAAACCGTCGGACAACTTGGCGATCGCCGCGGGCTGATCGCCGGCGGGTTCGTACTCACTGACCAGTTGGAACTTCGCGCCCATCAGTCCTCCAAGCGACGAATTAGCCACAGATGGACACAGATAAACGCAGATCAATCAACTCCTCTGATTGATCTGCGTTTATCTGTGTCCATCTGTGGCTAATTCCTTCACGACGACGTACGGGCGCAACTTCGCCAACGTCTTAGGCCCAATGCCGCCGACGCGGCGCAATTCCTCGACCGACGAGAACGGACGCCGCAATCGCTCGGCTACGATGCGCTCGGCCAGTTTCGGGCCGACTCCTGGGAGCGCCTGCAACTGTTCGGCCGTTGCCGCGTTGATGTCGAGCGTCCCCACCGGCAGTGGCGGTTTCGGGGCGTACCCGGATTGTGCCGCGCCGCCGGTCGGGGGTGGTAGGTCAGTTACGACGAATGGTCGCACCCGTTCGAGCGTCACTTTGCCGACCCCGGGCACCGCGCGCAGGTCGTCGGCCGATTGGAACGGGCCGGTGGCGCGTCGGTCGGCAATGCGGTCTGCCAGTACGGATCCGACGCCGGGCAACTGTCGCAACTCGGCGCGGCTGGAACGGTTGAGATCGACGGCCGGCCCGACCGCGAAATCGGTCGGTCGGTGGGCTGGTTGTCCGAGGAGTCGCACCGACAGAAGCGTACTGCCGACACCGAGCAAGAACGCAGTCGTCAATTGCGCCGGCCGTGGCCACGCCGTCGCGGCGGAGTTGGCGGCAGAAGTCGGACGAACCGGATCCACGGAGGGCAATCCTTGCACGGCGACAGGGGTAGACGAACCTCCGATGCTACCACGGCTCAGGGCCGAACGCCAGTGGCTGAGGCAAAATGTGCCGTGGCGATTGTGTCAGCGGAACGACGCCTTGCCGCCCATCAGCGCGATCAACCCCCACAGTCCAAACGGGGCTTGCAGGAGGCAGCACGGCGACGGGAAGAACGCGGCCAGGCAGCCGACGACGGCCAACCCATACGCCTTGCGCGTCAGCATGGCGATCGCGCCGCCGAGCGTCAGCAGGCCCGTCAGCCACGACAACCCACAGTACGGGTTGCCCCATGCCTTGAAGTTATCCGCCGTCATCGCCTCGGACATCTTGTCCATCATCTCCTTTTCTTCCGGCTGCATGTTCGGCTTCCGATTGGCCTCAATCTGTTGCTGGATCTGCTTGTTGAACGCGGCCGGGTCCTGATTCGCGAGGATGATGCTCGGCGTCCCGAGCAGGTTGAGAACCGCCGTCACTACGGAGGTGATGAGTAGGGCGATGGCGGGTGCGGTCAGGCCGTCGGCGCGGGGCCGACCGGCATAGGCGACGGGGTCGCCGTCCGGAGCGGAGGGCGTGAAGCGGTGACCGCACTTCGGACACTCGACCGGCCGACCGAACAACTCCGGCGGCAGCTTCAGCGTGTTGTCGCAAGCAGGGCAGCGCGTCAGGTCGTCGGCCATGGCGGGTCTCGTGGGAAAAAGAAACGGCCCCCGGCCGATGGCGACCGGGGGCCGTTGGCGTCACTTTACGGCGCGGGAAGTCACTTGGCCTTCCCGGCGGAGGTCAGCCGCTTCAGGCCGACTTCCATCGTGCCACTCACTAGCTGCGGGATTTCGCGCTTCGTCTCCCTGTCCTTGACCATGACTTCGACTTCCAGGTCAATGAACAGTTCGGACACCGAAACGTACCCGCCGTCGATGTCGACGTAGGCGTGGCCACGACCGCGACCGTAGAGGGCGCGACGGTCTTTTGAATCCTCCTTCGGCGGAGTTTTGCCGCCGTACTGGAAGCGAACCGATTCCGGCGCGCCGCCGTCCGGCTGAGGCTGTTCGTCGCCCTTAGATGCAGGGCCGTCCTTGGTCTTGATTTCCACCGCCTTGGCGCCCTTATCCTTCGCGAGGGTGCCCTCGATCTCGATGACCGCCTCGCGACGACCGCCCCGGTCGCGTATGCCGATGTACTTCATTTTCATTTCGAAGA
>CAZNSL010001121.1:0-2149 GCA_964574975.1 uncultured Alcaligenaceae bacterium
TCCAGAAGACGATGACCGAGGGCGAGGCCGGCGACAACGTCGGTGTGTTGCTCCGCGGTATCGAGCGCGAGGGCATCGAGCGCGGTCAGGTGCTGGCCAAGCCGGGGTCGATCACGCCGCACACGAAGTTCGAGGGGCAGATCTACGTCCTGACCAAGGAGGAGGGTGGCCGACACACGCCGTTCTTCACCGGGTACAAGCCGCAGTTCTACTTCCGCACGACCGACGTGACCGGCTCGCTCGCGCTGCCGGACGGCGTCGAGATGTGCATGCCGGGCGATAATATCAAGGTGACGGTCGAACTGTTGCCCGACATGCCGATCGCCATGGAGGAAAACCTCCGCTTCGCCATCCGTGAGGGTGGTCGTACCGTCGGCTCGGGCGTAGTGACGAAGATTTTGCAGTAGTGGTCCGTGGTTAGTGGTCAGTGGTCAGTCAGAGAGAAACGGCACACGCTGCGTCCTTTCTGACTGATCACTAACCATTGACCACTATCCGCTTCTTGAAGGGGTGTAGCTCAATTGGTAGAGCACTGGTCTCCAAAACCAGCGGTTGAGCGTTCGAGTCGCTCCGCCCCTGCTCGCGGTCGGTGACGCCGGCCGGCCCGCCGCACGACGCGGCCGGAGGCCGGCCTGCGGTTTCTGTGGGATGGGATGAACCATGGCCGTCGCGGTCAAGAATTCGACGGAGTCTCCGGTCCGCTCCGGGCCGGCTAGCCTTCTTGCGTCCAGTGTCGTGGGGGCAGCCCTCGTGCTGGCGGCCATCGCGGTCGTCACTCAGGGCGTGCCCTATCTGTGGAATTCGAGCATCGGTGCCATACTCGGCCCGAAAATGGCGTTCGTTAGCGGGGCAGGATTGCTCGTCGTCGTGCTTTTCGCCATTGGTGCGCTTGCCGTCGTGGGTACTGCACTCGTCGGTCCGAACCCGCAGAAAGGACTACGCGCGGGCATCTTCACCGTCTTGGCAACGGTCGTTCTCGCTGTACTACTTGCCGCACCTCTCGGATCGACGTTTCAAACGTTGACGGCACGATTCACCTTTGGAAACCTGATCGCCGCTCTGTTCGTCGCGGCACTCATGGGGACGGTATTGTACGTTGCCTATTGGCTGTTCCAGGACGCCCGGCGGCTGGAAGAATTCGAAGATCAGGGTTGGTTTTCGCCGCAGCGTTACAAACCACTGCAGGGCCTGCGCGTTCGCCGGGCGACCATGCTCGGCTTACTCGTCCTACTCGGGTCTGGCGTTTACTCCTTTTCCAGCAGCACGATGCTGACCACCGCCACCGGAAACTGGACCGTTAAACTACCGTTCTCCGACCTGCGCGTGACGCTGCTGCCCGACGTGGCCCTGACCGCACCGCTCATCCTGGGCGCGCTCGTGATTTGGCTTTCGTACCGGGCCGTCAACTTCCCGATGTTCGCGGACTTCCTGATCGCGACCGAGGCGGAAGTCAACAAGATCTCATGGCCGACGCGGCGCGGCGTGCTCCAGGATACGATCGTCGTCCTGGCAACGGTCGTACTGTTGACGGTTTTCCTGTTCTTCGTTGACCTCGCCTGGGGCTACGTCCTCAGTATGCGTGCGGTTGATGTGCTGCATTGGTCGCCGACGACCGTCGAGAAGAACCCTGCCACCGCCCCAGACCAGTCCTACTAACCGAGCCGCCGCTGCTCATGATTGCCGAAACGCACACCGAGCCTGTTCCCGAAGTCGAACCGCACGCTAGCGACGTGGGGCCACCCGATCCCGATCCCGCTCTCGTGTCTGTGGTCGCGGGCGACGGCGCACAAGCGTCGTCGAACGATGCGCCGATTGAGACACTAGCACCGACTGGCGACGAGCCTGCATCGACTACTGCCGTCGCGGAAGATGCGGCTGAGGAAGCCTCCGATTCTGAAGACGCCGTCGAAACGCTGATGGACGAGGGCGAGGCACCAGCCGTGGCTGCCGACGCACCGGCGTCGAACGACCCGAAGAAATGGTACATCGTGAAGGTGCAGAGCGGCCGCGAGAATTCGATCAAGAATGCGCTGGAGCGTCGCGTGAAGATCGAGGGGTTGGAAGAGTTCGTCGGGGCCATCAAGATCCCGGTCGAGAAAGTGTCGGAGTTGCGTGCCGGAAAGCGGATTGTCCGCGAGCGAAAGAAGTT
>CAZNSL010001122.1:0-2147 GCA_964574975.1 uncultured Alcaligenaceae bacterium
CTCGTTCCCAGGCACTGCCTGGGAACGCACTGCCGGCGAGGCTCTGCCTCGCGACCGGCGGCCGGCGGAGCCGGCAAGACCGTACGTTCCCAGGCGGAGCCTGGGAACGAGGAAACGGGAGAATGTATGCTGACCTTCGCCTACCCCTGGCTGTTCGCGCTGCTGCCGCTGCCGCTGGTGATGCGCCGGTTGCTGCCGGCGTATCGCGATCCGCAACCGGCCCTGCGCGTGCCGTTCCTCGACCGCCTCGCTCGCCTCAGCGGCCGCACGCCGGCCGCCGGCGCGACCGAACGCCTCGCCACCCGCGGCCAACGGATCGCCCAGTTCGCGGCGTGGGCCTGCGTCGTCACCGCGCTCGCCAGGCCGCAGTGGCTCGAAGCGGCCGTCAGCCACACCATTCCCGTCCGCGATTTGCTGCTGGCCGTCGATCTCTCCGGGTCGATGGCGACGAAGGACTTCACCGACACCTCCGGCAAAGCGGTCGATCGACTCACGGCCGTCAAGCAGGTCCTCGACGATTTCCTCGCTCGCCGCAAGGGCGACCGCGTCGGGCTGATCGTCTTCGGCAACGCGGCATTCGTGCAGGCCCCGTTCACCGAAGACCTGGCCGTCTGCCGCGAACTGCTCGCCGAGACGCAGGTCGGCATGGCCGGGCCGAAGACCGCCCTCGGCGATGCCATCGGTCTGGCCGTGACCGTGTTCGACCGCACCGACGTGCCGGAACGCGTGCTGATCGCCCTGACCGACGGCAACGACACCGGCAGCCGCGTGCCGCCGGACCGCGCGGCCGCGGTCGCCAAGGACAAGGGCGTCGTCATTCACACCGTCGCCGTCGGCGACCCGAAGGCGGCCGGCGAAGACGCCCTCGACGTAACGACCCTGAAAGCGATCTCGGCGACGACCGGCGGCCTCTACTCGTTCGCGGCCGACCGCGCCGCCCTCGATGCCGTCTACCGCAAACTCGACCAACTGCCGTCGCGCCCGGCCGAGACCGTCAGCCAACGACCGCGGCGCGACCTGTTCCACTGGCCGCTCGCCGCGGGATTGGCCGTGTCCTTCGCGGCGGCCGCGGTCCTGCTCGTCGGAGGGCGACGGCCATGAGCGACTTCCATTTCCTGCGGCCGTGGTGGTTGCTCGCATTGATCCCGGCGGCGGCGCTGGCGTGGCGGCTGTGGTCCATCGGCGACGCGGCTCACGCCTGGCGCGGCGTCGTCGCGCCGCACCTGTTGCCGCACCTGCTCGTCGGCGCGCAGCGGCGGCACCGCGTTCGGCCGATCCACTGGCTCCTCGTCGCGTGGGTGCTGGCGGCGGTCGCGCTGGCCGGGCCGGCGTGGCAGCGCGAGCCGGTCCCGTTCGCCGACGACCAGGCCGCGCTCGTCGTCGTCCTCAAGGTCACGCCGTCGATGCTCGCCCAGGATGTGCAGCCGACGCGGCTGGCGCGGGCCGTGCAAAAAGTCCACGACCTGTTGAAGCTGCGGCCGGGGGCGAAGACGGCACTGGTCGCCTACGCCGGTTCGGCCCACCGCGTACTGCCACCGACGCGCGACGGCGACTTGCTGGTCAACTTCGCGTCCGAGTTGAGTCCGTCGGTGATGCCGGTCGAGGGTGACGTGGCGGCGGACGCATTGAAGTTGGCCGATGCGATCTTGAAGGAGTCGGGTCAGGCCGGTTGGCTCCTGTGGGCCGCCGACGCCGCTCCAACCGGCCTCGCGGCTCCGCACGCCCCGGTCAGCGTGTTGGCCGTCGCCGGCGATGGACCGGAACGCGATTCGCTCAAAGCCGCGGCGAGCGGCATCGGCGCGGAGTTCGTGCCGGTGACGCCCGACGATGCCGACGTGCAGCGGTTGGCCGGCCGCACGCACTTCGCCCCGGCCGCGGCGGCCGACGGTGGCGAGCGCTGGCGCGACGCCGGCTACTGGCTCGTGCCGGTCGTGGCGATTCTGTCGCTCCTGTGGTTCCGTCCGGGTTGGATCGTGTAATCTCGTTCCCAGGCTCTGCCTGGGAACGCACGGCCCCGGCGGCTCCGCCGCCCGAAGCGAGTGAGGCGAGGGCCACCGGGAGGCGGCCGGCGGAGCCGGCAAAACAGCTCGTTCCCAGGCAGAGCCTGGGAACGGGGAAGTATATGGGAACGAGGGGGAGAAAAATGA
>CAZNSL010001123.1:0-2147 GCA_964574975.1 uncultured Alcaligenaceae bacterium
TTCGGGCCGGCCTTGGCCGGGTTGTGCGGCCGCATGTTGACGAACTCGCCTTCGGACATCATCCGGCCGCGCACGTCCTGCGATGCGAAGATGTAGCCTTCCTTGGCGAACTCCGGGGAGGGGCCAAGGTTGGCCGGGTACTGGTCGATCCCGTATGGCGCGACCGAATACGGCGTGCGCATCAAGAGAATCGGGTAGGTGCGCGAGTCGTCCTTCGGAACGTACACGGCCGTGAACAGCCGCACGCCGTCGCGCATCGGGATGCGATACTCGTACTTGGTGTAGTTCGCCTTGACGTACTCGACGCCTTGGCCGACGGCTAGTGCTGGCGCGAACAGCACGCAGTAGATCGCGGGTCGCACGGGATGTCTCCGGGGTGGGGAATCGGCCCGGAGACATCATAGTGTGGAATGGCAGTTGTGCAGCGAGCGCCGCGAAATGCGTCAGCGGCGGCTGATCTCGTGTTCGACCAGTTCGAGGTCGTCGTCCACGTCCTGACTCGGGGCGGCCTTCTGCAATAGTCGTAGCTCTTGCCTCGCCTCCTCGAGCTTGTTCGACCGCAAGAGCAACCGGGCGAACAAATGCCGCCACCGATAGCGGTCGGGGTTCGCGACGGTGGCCATTTCGAGGGCCGTGCGGTAGGACCGCATGGCGTCGTCGCGGCGGTCGAGCGCGTCGCTGGCCCGTGCCAGCCAGTAGTTCTCGGCCGCCGTCGGTAACTCCGGCCGCGCGTCGAGGAGGTCAGCGACCTTGGTATACAGGGGCAATAGCCCGGCTTCGGGCGGCCGCGAGCCGTTACGGACATCTTCGGACGCGAGCCATTCCGCCGCCAATAGGATCACCTCCGGGTTGTCCGGTAGCACCTTTTCGAGCAGGGCCGTGGCGGATAGTTTGCTCGAAGCGAGGGGGATGATTTCTTCGAGGTGCGCCCGCGGCTTCAATTCCAGGGCCCGCTTCCAGCTCGGGTAAGCGTTCTCAGGGTGTCCCTCGTTGAATTCGTATTTCCCGTGGTAGAACCACAGGTCCGCGTCGCCCGGCGCGAGCTTCATCGCTCTCTGCCAGTACGCTTCGGGCGGGTCGGCTTTCCGAATCTTGTCGGGCACGCTCCCATCGTCGTTCGAGGCTTTTGGAGCAAATGCGGCGAACCGCACCTGTGGCCGAGGAAGTGCCGGGCACAGGTTGCGCGCCATCGCCATCTGCTCGAGGGCCGGCACCACGTACGCCGCGAAGGTTTCGGCTTTGTTGTCCGACAGTAAGAGGTGGGCCCGGGCGTCGAGCAACGTCTGACCGAGTTCGACGCGTAGGTCGGCGTCGGTCGGGTCGCGGCGCACCGCGGCGGCGAGGTAATCCGTCGCCTTCTTGTAGTCGTGATGCTTGCTCCGCGTGAGCGCGAGGGATGCGCCGATCCGCAGGCGGTAGATGCGATCGGCGTTCCACGCGAACAGGACCAAGACACTGCCCAGTGCGAGCGCGAGGACCGCGACGGCGGCTTGACCGGCCCCGTTCAGCCGGAGCGTCATGACCTTGGCGTGGGCCGCACTGGGCGGCACCGTCGGATCGTTGCGGTTCAGCGAGATCAACTGAGCTGCGACCACCGTGGCCAAAAGTGCGACTGCCGGCGTCGTCGCGCTGAAGTCGAAGAAACTGTGAATCGCCAGCGCTAACACAGCGAACAGGCCGCCGAAAGCGTATGCACCTGGCGTGCGCGTCAGGTAGCGACGCAGGCCGCGGAAGCCGAGGTACACGACCGCGCCGACCAATGCGAGCGTCAGTCCGAGCCGCACCACACCGCCCTCAACGAGTGCCTCCAGGTAATCGTTGTGGGCATGATCGAGCAGGTAGTCGAAGTTGACCAGCCGCAGTGGATCGGCTTCGGTGCGAGACATCGGCTCGATGTACTGGAGCGTGCCGTACCCCGAACCGAACACGGGGTACGACGGCACCAGGCTGGCGAGGCCGGTCCAGATGGTCCAGCGGCTCTCGTCGAACCCACCGCCGCGAATCAAGGTCACCAGCCGCGTTTCGGACGCCTTGAACCCAGTCCAGGCGAACAGGCCGAACAACAGGGCGACCGGCACGATTAGAAAGTCGATCCGCCCGATTCGCGGCGGCCAGGTCAGGCGCAACGCCAAAGCGATGACCAGCGC
>CAZNSL010001124.1:0-2144 GCA_964574975.1 uncultured Alcaligenaceae bacterium
CACGGCCGTCCTTGCCCAGCAGCACGTCCTCGCCACCACCGCCGAGCAGGACGTTGTTCGCCGCGTTGCCCGTCAGCCGGTCGCCAAGCGCGCCGCCGATTACCCGCTCGACCTGGCCGCCGAGGGTCAGCACCAGGCGGCCGGCGCTGACGGCCTGCGCGGCGGTCGCGCCCAGGTCGATCGTCGCGCCGCGCGCCGTCGAGGGCGAGAAGTCGATCGTGTCGGTGCCGTCACCGAAGGTCTCGTCGAGGACGTCCGACCCGAGGGCGAGGTCGAGGTTGAAGACGTAGGTGTCGCCACCCGCGCCGCCGACGTGCGCGTCATTACCGGCCAGGCCGTTGAGGCGGTCGTCACCGCCGTTGCCGATTAGCACGTTGCTCGCGTCGTTGCCGATCAGCACGTCGGCGGCGGCGCCGCCGTAGGCGTTCTCGAACTGGGCCGCCTGGGTCGGCCCGCCGGCCTTGACGGTGCGGTTGGCATGGGCCGCCAGGGCGTTGGCGTTGCTCAGGTTGACCGTGACCGGGACGGTCAGCGGCAGCGAGCTGAAGTGGAGCGAGTCGAAGCCGCCGCCCGGCCCCTCAAAGGCGGTGTCGGTCTCCGCGGCGGCCGCGGGGAGGAAGATGTAGGAGTCGTTGCCGGCGCCGCCGAACAGCCGGTCGCTACCCTCGCCGCCGTTGAGTTGGTCGTCCCCCTCGACGCCGTTAAGCGTGTCGTCGCCTCCGAAGCCGACGAGCAGGTTGTTCTGGCCGTCGCCGACGAGCGTGTCCGGCCCCGCGCCGCCGAAGACGTCTCGGAAGCCGCTGACAGCGCCGGTCAAAGACGCGGTGCCGGCCTGGAGGTTGACGGCGACGCCGGCCGCCTGCTGCGAGTAGTCCAGCGAGTTCAGACCTCCGCCGCCGAGCAGCGTGCCGCTGACCGACGAGCCGGCCAGGAAGACGAACCGGTCGTCGCCGGAGTCGCCGGTGACGTTGCCGACGACCGGGCCGCCGACCCTGACCACCCCGGAGACGTTGAGCGAGATCAGGCTCGTCACCGAAGACGCGGCTAGCGTGACGGCACTGTTGGCGCGGATAACCGCCGTGTCGCCCGAGGCGACGGCGACCATGCCCAGCGAGTTGTTGCCCGGCAGCGAGATCAAGCCGCCCGGCCCGGCGGCGAACGTGGCGAGCTTGGAGACGCTGACAGAGTTGTCGATCGAGACGCTTCCGACGCTCGACACTGACAGGCTGGTGGCGGTGACGGCGTCGAGCCGAACGCCGCCGGCGGAGCGGTTCGTCTTGCCCTCGCCGGCGCGCAGCTCGATCGTCATCGTCGCCGCGCCGGAGTTGAGCGTCACCGAGTTGCCGGTGGTGATCGCCGCCAGGCCGGGGTCGCGCTGGGCATCAATGACGCCGCCGGCGAGATGGTCGTTGGCGATGATCGTCAGCGCGCCGTCGTCGGTGACGATCGATCCGTTGAGGACGACCGACCGGCCGGCCTGAAGGGTCAGCGCGCCGCCGCTGCCGTTGGGGTTGTTGACAGTGAACCCGGTGTCGATGGTGATGTCGTTACTGGCCTGGAGCCTGATCGCCGTGCCGGCGCTGAGCAAGCCCGTCAGGAGCTTCGGGGAAATGGTGACAGTCGAGGACTGGCCGACCGCGAACGTCAGCCGGTTCGGGTCGGAGCGGTCGTGGCCGACGACGACGCGGCCGGTGCCATCGCCGGGCAGCCGGAAGACGAACGAGTCGGCGGGGTCGTCGTCGAGCGCGGCGCGCGCGTCCGAGGAGGAATTCTGCCCGAGGATGCTGTTCCGGGCGGAGACTACCCAAAAGCCGTCGATCGCCTCGCCGGTGGTGCCGTCGGACCACGTCGCTGCCCCCCGCCCTCCGCTCCAACCGGGGCTGACGACGACGTAGTTGCCGTTGGTCAGGGCCGTGATGGTTCCGGTATTGTCCCCGGGGTCAGAGCCGACCAAGCTGTTGAACTGATTGACGGGGCCTTTGATGCCGGAGGAGCCGTTGCCCCACGTCGCCGCGCCCCGGCGGCCGTTCCAGGCCGGGCTGGAGACAACGTAGTTGCCGTTGGTCAGCGCAACCCCGCCACTGCCCACCGCGTCGCCTTGGTCGTCACCGATCAGGCTGTTGTTGGACGAGACCTGGCCCTCG
>CAZNSL010001125.1:0-2143 GCA_964574975.1 uncultured Alcaligenaceae bacterium
GTCCATCGCCTTGTCGGGGTAGCCCAGGCCGAAGTACGACGAGCCGAGCGCGTGCTGGAGCCGGGCGACCGTCAGCGGGTCGCCGACCTCGTCGGCGGCGAGCCGGGCCGCGGCGCGGTCCAGCCGCTCGCCGAGGACGACGTTCAACGAGGTACCCGCTCGGTCGGCCGCGCCGGGGTCGAGGTCGTCGAAGATGTCCGCCAACAGGTCGGTGCCGTTCTCCACCTGCGTCAATCGGCGCTCGGCAACCGCCCGTTCGCGCAGCGCCCAGACCAGCCCCGCGGTCGTACCGGCGAGGCCGAGGACGAGCGCCGCCGCGACGAGTGCCCCGGCCATCGCGGCCCGCCGGTGTCGGCGCACGAACTTCCGCACGCGGTAGGCCGCCGACGGTGGTCCGGCTTCGACCGGCTCGTCGGCCAGGTAGCGCTCCACGTCGCGGGCCAGCGCCTCGGCCGACTCGTACCGCCGGGTGCGGTCCTTCTCCAGACACTTCATCGCGATCCAGTCGAGGTCGCCGCGCACCAGCCGGGTCAGCGCCGGGCGGGACGCCGTCAGGCGCGTTGACGGCCGGGGGGCTTCCTCCTCGCGGATCAGCCGGAGCGTCTCCGCGAAGCCGACGGTCTGGAGGGCCGCCGCGTCGAGCGGCGTCGTACCGGTCAGCAGTTCGTAGAGCACGAGGCCGAGGGAGTAGACATCGCACCGTGTATCGACATCGAGCGCCCGCAGCTCGGCCTGCTCCGGACTCATGTAGTGGGGCGTGCCGAGGACGACGCCGACGCCGGTGAACGCCGTGTCGTCGGTCAACTTCCCTTCGACCGCCTTGGCAACGCCGAAGTCGATGACCTTCGGCACCGGCCGGCCGTCCTGGATGCACACCAGCACATTGGACGGCTTGATGTCGCGGTGGACGATGCCCTTCTGGTGTGCGTGCTGGACGGCTCGGCAGACCGGCACGAACAGGGCGAGCCGCTCGCGGACGCTGAGGTTCAACTCGTCGCAGTACGTCGTGATTGGGACGCCTTTGACCAGTTCCATCACGAAGTACGGCCGGCTCGAATCCTCGACGACGCCAGCGTCGAGAATCCTGGCGATGTTGGCGTGGTCCATCAGGGCCAGCGCCTGCCGCTCGGCCGCGAACCGCCGGACGACCTGCGCCGAGTCCAGGCCGGGCTTGATCAGCTTGAGCGCGACGCGCCGGCGCATCGGCCGCTCCTGGGCAGCCACCCAGACGCTGCCCATGCCGCCCTCGCCGAGCTTTTCGACCAACTCGTACGGGCCGACGCGCTTGCCGGCCAGCGGTTCGGGCTTGGCGGCGACATCTTGAACGTAAGTCGGCGGTATGGCGACGAGTGGCCGTTCGAGGAAGCTGCCCGAGCGGTCGTGAACGGCCAGGAGCGAATCGACGCGGCGGCGCAGTTCGTCGTCGCCGGCGCAGGCGCGGTCGAGGAGCGTCGGCCGGTCCGCCGCTGGCAGCTCGGCCGCCTTGAGGAACACGGACTGGACGACCCTCGGATCGCTGGGCATGGTTGGATGCTCCCCCAACGTTGGCCTCTTGCCCATTAACGAACGGCGAGGAGACACCGGACGCGGCGGGGCCGCGTTCGGTGTCTCGACTGGGAATTCGCCGCCCCCGGCTCGCCCTTGCGGGGTCAAACGATCTCGTCCTCGTCCGCCGCGTTGAAATCCTGCGGCGAGTCGCGGTTCACCAAGCGCCAAACTCCGTCGGCACCGATGTACAAATACCACTCGCGCCTGAACTTGTCGGCACCCGTTCCGCCGACGAGGACATCTTTGTCACCGTCGATACCACCATCGAGGCAGTCGTTGCAGGCATGGCCGTAGAGACGGTCGCCCCCGTCGTTGCCGTAGAGGAAGTCATTGCCTCCGCCGCCGTGCAACTCGTCGTTGCCGGTGTCCCCGTAGGCGAACGTCTGGATGGCGGTCGTGTTGTTGAGGTAGTCGTCGCCTTCCAAGCCGTTGAAGACGACCCGGGTGATCTCCCCGGGCTGGGCCGTGAGCTGCGCCACGTCGCCGAAGCTGATCGGTGTCGCGTTGGTGCGGAACTGCACCTGGACCCGGCCGAAGACATCGGTGTAGACGTTGGCCACGTCGCGGCCGGCGGTGCCGTTGAGCGTGAGGATGC
>CAZNSL010001126.1:0-2142 GCA_964574975.1 uncultured Alcaligenaceae bacterium
GACGGAGACCTTCGGCGAGGTGTCGGAACCGTAGTCGCTGTAGCGGTCGTAACGAGCCGCAACGTTGAACTCCAGGTTCTCGAGCACCGGGAACAGCGCTTCGAGGTAAGCCGCAGCAACGGAGCGACCACCACCCGCCGAGTTGCCGGCGGAGCCGACGATCTGGCCGGAGGACTGCAGGGTGTCGAAGATGTCTTCGTAGTATTCGTCGCGGTATTCCGCGCCGAACGCCAGGCCGGCAACGCCGCCGGACATTTCGAACAGGTCCACGTTGGCCTGCGCGTACAGCTCTTCGATGGTCGTACCACCTTCGCGGTTGATCGTCGCGATCATCGAGTCGAGCACGTCGCGCGGGTTGCCGGCCGGGTTGTAGATGTTGTAGCGGCCGTCAGAGATGAACTGCTGCGCGATCGCGCCGACCACGTAATTACGGCCGAGTTCGAGGTACTTGGACTCGACGTGACGGCCACCGAAATTGACGTCGAAATCGCCGATACGGCCGTCGAAGCCGAGGTCGAAGTAATAGACGTTGGCGTCGGTGGAGGTGTCGCGGTTGCCCAGCGCCGCGAAGCGGTGGCGCAGGAACACCGGACGGGTGGCGTCATAGCCCTGGCCCGGGAAACGCACGGCCGGGTGGTTCGGGGAGCCGACCGGGATGAACGGCTGGCCGCCCGGCCACGGGGACGACGGGACCGGCGCATAACGGCCGAAGGACTTGACGCGGCTGACGCTCGCGTTCAGGTAAGTCGACCAGTCTTCGTTGATCTCGTAGTTGGCGCGAGCGAACAGCGCGCTGTTGCGCAGTTCGGCTTCGTCGGCGGCCACGAAGGTGAAGTCGTAGAAGCAGCGACGCGTCGAACCCGAACCGCCGGTGAAGAAGCCCGGCTGCGAGCAGGACGCGGCGCCCGGCGGGACCGAGCCGTTGGTCGGGTTGGCCAGGAAGCCGCCCGGCGTGAAGCCGTACAGCGTGCCCGGGGCGGCCGTGGCAGTCATGAAATTGTTGGAGAAGGTCGAGGCACCGCCGGCGGACCATTCGCGGTCGCGCTGGAAGATGATGCCGCGGGTGTTGTACGACGCACCGGCGATGACGCTGCCGCGGTCGCCCGAGGCGCCGAAGATGACGGAACCTTCTTCGGTCTCGCCGTCGCCGGACTTCGGATCGCTCATACCCCAGGTCATTTCCACGCCCTGGAAGTCCGAACGGGTGATGATGTTCACCACGCCGCCGATTGCGTCGGAGCCGTACACGGCGGACGCGCCGTCGGACAGGATCTCGATGCGCTCAACCGCGGCCAGCGGGATGGTGTTCAGGTCCTGGCCCTGGCCGACCTGCGGAGCCACCGGAGCGCGGCGACCGTCGATCAGGATCAGGGTACGGGCGCCGCCCAGGCCGCGCAGGGACAGTTCGGCGAACGACTGCGCCGAAGAACCCGACTGCGGACGGAAGGAACCGAACGAGTTGAAGGTGGTGTTGCGCAGGTAGTCGGCGACGGAGACGTCACCCGACAGTTCCAGCTGCTGGCGATCGATGACGGTGACCGGAACGGAGCCTTCGGCATCCGTGCGCTTGATGCGCGAACCGGTGACCTCGACGGTCTCCATCTGGGCGGTGTCGCCGTCCTCATCGTCCTGCGCATAGACCGGGGCCACCGCGAGGGCAGCGACCGAGCCAAACGCCAGAGCGGCGGTGATGGCGCGATTCAGTTCACGTAGTTGCAAGCTCATTTAGCACTCTCCAAAAGACTTCACGGATACCTCTCGGGACTTTTTGCCATCCTGACAGGACTTTTGTCCTAGCCCCATCCCTGAGCGTCGGCGAGGCTAACAAAAAGCTAACGGTTGCAAAAGTGCCTTCGCAGTGTCGTTTTTTAGCAACGGTGAGCGGGCGCCGGGAGCCGGCGTGGGTTCCGAGCGGTTGTCGGTTGTCGCTGCCAGAACTCGCAGGCCGTGCCTCGTGCGGGAGCGGAGTCTGTCCGCCAGCTCTGCACCGGTTGCCGGAAAGAGACCGCGGCTGCAGCCGCTGCCGCAGGTTGTCTGCACTGCGTCTGTTGTTGCCGGCAACAACCGGCAAGCGACAACCGCCCGCGCGCACAGCACCAACAACCCACACCAACACCGGCACCAAGTATCCTCCATACCCCC
>CAZNSL010001127.1:0-2138 GCA_964574975.1 uncultured Alcaligenaceae bacterium
GCGCCCGTTCCCCGCCCTGCTCGCCCCCCCCCTCTAACCCGCACCCCCCCGCGGCGACCGCGTATTTGCGGTTTTGTAGGGTGGGACGAGTGGAGCGAGTCCCACCGCGAAGGCTCAGGCGCTCGGCGCTTTGCGGTGGGACTCGCTCCACTCGTCCCACCCTACAAGACATCGAACCGTGAGGGAAAAGCCATGACCACCCGCCGCAGTTTCCTCCTCGCTGCCGGCGCGGGAGCCGTCGGCATCGCCGGTAGCTCCGCGACCGGCTTCCCGGCCAACGAGACGGTGCGCGTCGGCTGCATCGGCACCGGCGGTCGCTGCCGGCAACTGATGAAGGCCCTCGTCAAGGTACCTTCGGTCAAGATCGTCGCCGTCTGCGACGTGTGGGACGCCGCACTGGCCGAAGGCAAGAAGCTGGCCGCGCCCGACGCCTTCACCACCAAGGACTACGCGGAGTTGCTGGCCCGCGACGATGTGGACGCCGTCCTCATCGGCACGCCGGACCACCGGCACGTTGCGATCGCCGTAGATGCGTGCGCGGCCATGAAGGACGTGTACGTCGAGAAGCCGCTGACGCACGACCTGAGCGAAGGCAAGGCGATCGTCGAGGCGCAGAACGTCCACAAGCGCATCGTGCAGGTCGGCACGCAGCAGCGGAGCATGCCGCACATCCAGGCGGCCCGCGACATCGTCCGCGGCGGCGGCCTCGGTACCGTGCGCAAGGTCCACATGTCGTGGAACCGCAACGCCGGCCGCGTGAACCGCTACGCTGGCGACGCGATCGACCCAAAGACGGTCGACTGGAAACGCTTCCTGGGATCGGCCCGCGACCAGCCGTTCGAGCCGTACCGCTTCCGCCAGTGGCGCTGGTTCTGGGACTTCGGCGGCGGCCTATTCACCGACCTGATGGTCCACTGGATCGACGTGGCCCATTGGTTCCTGGACCTCGATCACCCGCAGAAGGCCGTGAGCCTCGGCGAGTACCAGCTTGCGAAGGGAGCGTGGGAGACGCCGGACACGGTACAGACGGTGCTGAGTTACGCCGGCGGCGTGCAGATGCACTTCGAGGGCACGTTCGCCTGCGCCCACGGCGGTTCGCGGATCGTCGTCATGGGTTCCGATGCGACGCTGCTGGTCGACCGCGGCGCGTACGTCCTGACGCCGGAGAAGGGCAAGCCGGTGAAGCCGCGGGAAGTCGTCATCGGCACCGGCCCGCGCGGGGCCGACTTCTACGACAAGCCGGACGGCGAACTGGTCCACCTGACGAACTGGATCGAGTGCATCCGCTCGCGTAAGCCGCCGACGACGCCAGCGGAAGCCGGCGTATCGGGTGCGGCCGCGGCCCACCTGGCGAACCGGGCCTTGCGCGAGGGCGGTGCGGCGGTGTGGAAGGGGTAGTCGCGCGTCCGGGCACGCGCGTCGGCCCGCCGATCCTGGCCAGGCCGTCCGCGGCGGCGACCGCTACAATACTCGGTTGACCCCGACACCGCCGGACGACTCCATGACCGTTGCCGCCGCCAAAGGTTCCCTTGCGTTCGTCAGCCTCGGCTGCCCCAAGAACACCGTCGATTCGGAACGGATGCTCGGCGCACTCGCCCAGGACGGCTACGCCCTGACGCCCGACGCCGACGGCGCCGACGCGGTCGTCGTCAACACCTGCGGCTTCATCGAGCCGGCCCGCCAGGAGTCGCTGGCCGGCATCCGCGAGATGCTCGCTCTCAAGCAGCAGGGTCGCATCGCCGCCGTCGTCGTCGCCGGCTGCCTCGCCGAGCGGCAGAAGGAGATGCTCCTCGACGCGGTTCCCGAAGTCGATCAGATCGTCGGCGTCTTCGGCCGGGAGGAAATCGCCCAGGTCGTGGACCGGGCCGTCCGCCAGCAGACGGAACAGCGGGCCGTCTTCCGCCCCGCGCCGGTGCGTGCCCTCGAGGACACGGCCCGGCTGCGGATCACGCCGCGTCACTACGCCTACCTCAAAATCAGCGAAGGCTGCGACCGGCTCTGTACCTTCTGCGCGATCCCGCAGATGCGCGGCAAGCACGTCACCAAGCCGATCGAGGAGGTCGTCCGCGAGGCGAAGGAGCTGGCCGCCGACGGCGTGCGCGAACTGGTCGTCGTCGCCCAGGACACGACGTACTACG
>CAZNSL010001128.1:0-2137 GCA_964574975.1 uncultured Alcaligenaceae bacterium
ATGGCGACGAAGAGCTACCGCTCCGGCCGACGCGGCGTCGCCATCCGCGTCGGCATCGGCGACGGCCACTTCGGCCCCACCGAACACTACTTCAACGCCGGCGGCGACGGCATCTTCGAGTTCGCCGACTTCGACAACGACGGCGCGAAGGAGATGTTCGTCGGCGGCTCCGGCAGCTTCTACCACACCGAGTTCTTCACGAATAACGCACCGCTGCTGACCGACACCGTCGCCGCCGATTTCAACAATGATGGGCGCATCGACAGCCTCAGCACGACCAATGCAAACGGCCGCGTGAAAGTGCTGCTGGCGAATGCCGACGGCGTCTTCATTCGCCAGCCGGATCTGCTGGTTGGCAAGGGAGCCGCGGCGCTCGCCGCCACGGATTTGGACGGCGACGGTGATGTCGACATCGCCACCGCGAACCGCACGGCGCGGAGCATCACCACGATCATCAACGGTGTTCGCACGGATATCCCCGTCGGGAAACTACTCTCCGACGTCGCGATCGGCGAGTTCACTGGCGACGGCGTGAACGACGTGATCGCCGTGAGCGCCGCTGACAAGACGCTGTTCCTCATCGACGACGGCATCGCATTGCCGTTCGCGCTGGGGGACACGCCGGGCCAGATCATCGTGAAGGACATGACGGCGGACGGCCGGGATGATGTGATTCTCAGCCTGCCTGAATCGAAGCGGCTGATGATCCTGCCGGGCGACGGCGACGCCGGCTTCGAAACGCCGATTTACGTGACGCTCAATACTCCCGCCGGCGGCCTCGGCGCGGCGGACTTCAACGCGGACGGCAAGATGGACCTCGCCCTGACGTTGCCCGGCTCCGATCAGACTGCGGTGCTCTTCGGCCGCGGCAACGGCCGCTTCGCGAATCCGCAAACGATCACCGTCGGCGACAACCCCGCAAGCCTGAGCATCGCCGACCGCAACGCGGATGGCCGCCCGGATATCCTCGTCGCCAACAAGGGCGACGACACTGCAAGCATCATCCTGAATCTGTACGATCCGACGAAACTCTACCGCTACACTCCGACCGCGACTGATCCCGACGGCGACACCGTGACATTCGATCTCGCCAGCGCCCCCGGCGGCATGCTGATGGGCGACGACGGCAAGATCCTTTGGGCCCCGAACGCGGACCAGATCGGCCTGAACAGCGTGAGCATCATCGCCCGTGACGGCAACGGCGGTGCCGCCACGCAGAGCTTCAACATCGACGTGCAGCCGAACCGCGAGAACGCCGCTCCTGTGATTTTCAGCACCGCGCCCGACACGCTCGACGCCGGCAAGGCGTATTCCTATTCACCGACGGCGGTTGATCCGAATGGTGACGTGCTTCGCTATCGTTTGCTGAATGGCCCCGCCAGCGCGGCGATCGACCCCGTCACCGGCGAAGTCACCTGGGATCCGCGGCAGGGGGCCATGCGGCTCAACCACGACACCGCCGCCGCCTCGGTCATCGACATCCCGCACAGCAACAGCATGGCCGCGCCGTCGTTCACCGTCGAAGGTTTCTTCCGCTTCGATTCCAGCAGGAATAATCAAATACTTTTCAACAAAGTACGCTATGTGCCGTTCGCTAATCAGCATTCTTTCCGGCTTTGGTATCTCAACGGCCAACTTCACGCCACCATCTCCGGCGACGACGGTGCCGGCAACATCGGTGAGTTCGTCTTTGGGGCCAACTGGAACCCGTCCGTCGGCCAATGGCACCACCTCGCCATGACGTTCGACGACACCAGTGGAATCATCACACTCATCGCGGATGGTCAGGTCGTCGGCAGCGCCGCTTCGGGCCGGCACGTCGTTTACGACGGCAATCCGCTTCAAATCGGCTACGAATACGGCAATCCGTTCCTCGGCAGCGTCGGCCAGTTCCGCATGTGGAATGTGGCGAAGACCCCCGAGGAAATCCGCACCGGCCTGGGCGCCGAAATCGCCGCGGACGCTCCGAACCTCATCATGGACCACCGCTTCAGCGACGGCGATGCGGAAAGCGTCTTCGATCATTCGATCAACCGCAACGACGGCCGTCGCCTTAACAACGGCACGAGCCACCCGTGGCCGGTGCCGATTGCGGGCCTCGCGTTCGAGCAGACGCAGTACTTCACCATTCAGGTGG
>CAZNSL010001129.1:0-2131 GCA_964574975.1 uncultured Alcaligenaceae bacterium
CTTCGACCTTGTCGACAGTGCGATGGAAAACGGCGAACTCTCCCTGGTCGACGAAATGGCGACCCAGATCTTCGGTGACGGCTCCGGCAACGGCGGTCGTGACCTCGACGGGCTGGCCAATGCCGTGAGCCGCTCTACCAGCGTCTCCTACGGCGGACTGACCCGCTCGACCACGCAGACCGATCCCGGCTATAGCATCCTCGCCGCAGCCGAGGACACGACCGGCGGTGTGCTGTCCTTCGCCACCTTGAACACGAACTTCGGCGCCGCGGTCCAAGGCCGCATCAAGCCGGACCTCCTGGTGACGACTCAGTCGATCTGGAACACCATCTGGGAGCGCAGCCAGCCGTCCGAGCGTAACAGCGCCGGCGACCTGCGCGAAATCGGCTACGAGACGGTCCGCTTCAACAGCGCGATCGTGACCGTCGATAGCCACGTTCCGACCGGGTACATCTACGGCCTGAACACTGATTACTTCGAGTTCTATGTCCACCCGAAGTGGGACTTCCGCTTCCGCGGCTTCATGGAACCGACGAACCAGCAGAAGCAGATCGGGCAGCTGATTTCGTGGTGCAATCTCGTCTGTCGCGCACCTCGGTTTCAATTTGTTATGAGCGGCATAACTGGATAACCCATGGCGCACGAACGCTACCGCAACCTCATCCGCGAACTGGCGATCTCGGAGCCCCAAGTACAGGGGCTCCGGGACGACCGGACTTTCTTCGTCGACGGCATCCCGCCTGACTGGGGTACTTGTGACGAAGGCGGATGCTTTGCGGTGGCGATGTACGTCAGTCGGGCTGCGCTCGAGCAGCGTGCCGGCCGCATTACCATCTGCCGTGGTGCCGCCCACCGGCATGAATTCGATGTGGCGACGTTGATCGCCCATGCCAAACGTGTCAACGGCGGGCGGCTTCCGTCGCCTCGCGGCGGCCACAGCCACCTCGCGACCGTCAAACACGCCGCGCTGGGCAACTTTGTCGAATCTCGTGGCCTTGTGATCCCCGTGTCCGCATCCTTCACCTCAACGGCTGTTTCCAGTGATCCTGGCAGCCAGAAAGTGACCAATTATGTCTAGCTCGACCGATTTTTTCTTCCGTGTCGGCAATTTGTCCGGTATGGGGTCGAACGACCTCAGCGGTAACGACACCATTCCGCAGATGGAGCCCGGGACCATCAGCTGGGTCCGTGATGCCTTCGGCTACCGGCTCGTCCGGTACTGCAAGAACGTCCACGCTTCCGCCGCGCTGGCGCTCGGCAGCCTGCAGGCCATTGTCTCCGACGGCGCCAACGTCGTCACCACCACGGTGACGAACATCACCTCCGGCAGCACCACGCATGCCATCACGTCCGGTCTGACTGCCGGCCGCCACGACGGCATGATCTGCTTCGTCCTAGACAGCGCCCAAGGCACCGGCATCGCGCCTGAAGGCGAAGCGTCGATCGTCGACAAGAACACCGCCACCCGCATCGACTTCGCCAAACAGTACCCCTTCAGCACGGCGCTCGCCGCCAACGACGACCTTGAGCTGATCGGGACCTATCAGGCGGAAGCCGCCGCAGACGGCGACGAAGCCTGGACGATCCACGGCGTGGTCGTCGGCAAGAACGGCATCGACGCCGGTAAGTACGGTTGGATCCAGCTCGAAGGCAACACGATGGCGAACGGCGGGACCAACGCCATCGCTGAAGGTGACCCGGTGGTCGCCGGCGCCGCCATCGTCGACGCCTTCGGCACCGACGGACAGGAACTCTGGGTCGGCATTGCGCTGGCCTCCGGCAGCACCGACGAGGTGACGCCGCGCATTCCCGTCCGTTTGAAGCTCTTGGCTAGCGCAGGGCCCGGCGGATCGCCGTAGTCGGCACGTCCGCGTGGTTCACCCTTCACGGCCTACAAGGAGACGATCATGGGCTTAACGATTACACGCTCGGGTGATTGGACAGGGTACTTCGGGAACCTGCGCTATGCCCGAGTCACCATCGCCTTCGACAGTTCGTATCCGACGGGCGGCGAATCGCTTACTGCCGCCGACCTCGGCCTGAAGACCATCGACTTGCTTCAGATTCAAAGTAAGTCGGGCCTGGTCTTCGAATACGACTACACGAACAGCAAAGTCCTGGCCTACAGCCA
>CAZNSL010001130.1:0-2129 GCA_964574975.1 uncultured Alcaligenaceae bacterium
ACGAAGCGTCGCGAACCGCGGTGCCTAATGGAGAACGTGCTTTCAACTGCTGCTATTGCGGCCTCATGTCGAACGCATATACCGCGTCGCTGCCGCGGACGTACAGCGTTGTCCCCACCAGTGCCGGGTGCGAGTACAACCCGTCCTCGTCGTCGATCAGCGACAACCGGCCCAGCACGCGGAACGCCGGAGCCGTCGCGTCGATCAACAGCGCTTCTGCCTTCGTGGTGACCGCCAGCACTCGCGACTCGCTTGCGAGGAGCGCCGCGTGGTCGCCGAGCGCGTCGTCCGCACCGACCCACGCCGGTTTCAGACCCGTCGCGATGTCGAGTGCGTGCAGCCCGCCCGGCAGGCCGAACAGGCGGCCGGCCGTCGCTACTGGCGACGCCGTCTCCGGGGCCATCTTCTCGTAGCGGAACGCCGGCGTCGGGTTCGGCACACCGCCAGGGCCGACGCGGTAGGCCCGCGTGCCATTGGCTTCCGTCGCTACGATGACGAAACCGCCGGCGACCACCGGCGTCGGCACGTTGAACTCGCCCTTGATTGCCGGCTCGACGCGCCACAACCGCTTGCCGGTCGCCGCGTCCCAGCCGCCCAGCGAATCCGCGTCGAGGCCGACGATCTGCCGCTTGCCGCCGAGGTCGGACAGCACGAACGAGCCGTAGCCGGCTGGGCCGCCCTCCGACTTCCACGCGACCGCCCCCGTCGCCGGGTCGAGCGCCACCAAAAGGGCGTCGGAGCCGCCGGGGCAGACGACCAGTTTGCCATCGGCGATCAGAGGCGAAGCGCACAGGCCCCAGGTCATCTCGCGGGCCGGTGGGTACTCGGCCGTCAGGTCCTTCTTCCACAGGATGCGGCCGGTCGCCAAATCGACGGCGTGCAGGTGGCCGAACGCGCCGACGAGGAACGCCCGGCCATCGTGGAGCAGCGGCGTCGCGCGGGGGGAGCTGCCGTAGTCGAGCTTGCCGGGGGCGGGGTAGCGCAGCGTCCAGCGTTCGGTCCCGGTGGCCGCGTCGAAGCAGCGCCACAGGTCGAGCGTGTCGTTGAGCGCTCGGCCGGAGGCGATGACGTATGGCCCGTCGGCCGCGACGCCGCCAACGCCCTTGCCGGCAATCGGCGCGCGCCACAGCCTCGCCGGTTTGGCGGCGAGGCTGTCGGGGAGCCAGGACACCCGGCCGTCGCGGTTGGGGCCGCGCCAGCCGGGCCAGCCGGTCAGTTCGCTACCTTTTTTTTTGCCGCCGCTGCGGACGGTAGCGGCACGAAGCCAGCCTTCGTCTCGATGGCCTTCATCAACACCGGGTGGTCCTTGACGCTAAGCAGCGCCTTGGTGACGGCCGCGCGATCGCCGGCCGGCAGGGCATCGGCGACGAACGCGGTGACGAACGGCACCGCCTCGGTGGTACCGACCACGCGCAGGTCGCCCTTCTGGATCGTGCCACAGCCTTCGAGGAGCGGCGCGGCGTAACTGGAAATGACGGTCGCGGCCCGCACGTTCTTACCGAGTTCGATGATGGTGGTCGCGCCATCGGAGCAGGCGGCGCAGGTTTCGAGCTTGGCCGGGGCGGCGACGCCGTGCTTCTTCAAGAGGGCCAGGGCCGCGGCGTGCTTCTCGTCGCAGTCGGCCGCGCCGAAGATGATGCGGTAGCCCTTCAGGTCGGCGACGGTTTTGGCCGGGTCCTCTTTGTACACGACGACGAGGCCGGTCTGTGTGGTAACGCCGTCCTTGCCGGTAAGGGCGGCGATGGGCGACATCGGCCGCTTGGCCTTTTCGGCGTCGGCGGCGACGACGGAGCGCTTGCCGATCACCACGTCGGCCTTGCCGTCGGTCTTCTTCTCGAGTGCCTGGCCGAGCGACTCGGCGAAGGCGACAGTGACGGGTCGGCCAAGGGTTGCTTCGAGGTGCTTGCCGAGTTGCTCGTAGTCGCGCTGGGCGTAGCCCTTGACGCACGGGCACGACAGCGGCGCGGCCAGCGGGTCCATGACGACGACGGTGAGCGCCGACTTCGGCGGCTCCGCGGTGGCGGTGGCGGTTAGCGCGGCGAGCGCCAGGACGGCGAGAGTGCGGGACATGTTAGCTCCTAATCCGAAATCCGAAATCCGAAGCACGAAATCCGAAACAAGTCCGAAGG
>CAZNSL010001131.1:0-2127 GCA_964574975.1 uncultured Alcaligenaceae bacterium
AGCTTCTCGGCCGACGCCAATGCGTCCGCGAACGGGATGGCGAAGCCGATGCCGCTGTCGTACCACTCGACGCCGGCCGCCTCGCCCTCGCCGCTCGGCGATGCCGGCACCAGGATGCCGAGAACCCGACCGTCGATATCGACGAGCGGCCCACCGTAGTTGGCCGGCGACACCTTGGCGTCGGTCTGGATCGCCTTGCCCCAGACGCGGCCCAGCGCACTGACGACGCCGACGGACATCGACGGCAGGTGATCGGGGTTGGGGTCGAGCGTGCGGCCGACGGCGACCGCCCATTGGCCGATGCGAGTCTCGGCCATCGGGGCGGCTTGCGGCGGCGTGAGGCTGGTGGCGTCGACCTTGAGCAAGGTGAGCATGCGCGTCTGGTCGGTGGCGATGACCTTGGCGACGAGCCGTTCCTTGCGGCCGGGCACCGCGACGATGATACTCGACGGCTTGTTGGCGAAGTTGAAGGCGCTCGACAGGATGTAGCCGTCGGGTGCGACGACGACGCCCGTGGTGGGGCCGGTGCCCTTGCGGAAGCCGCGGCCCCCGCGACCGACGATCGTCTCGGTGCCGCCGGAGGTCTCGATGGTGACGACCGCTGGCGCGACGCGGGCGACGGCGGCCCGGAGGACGGCTTCGTCGGCGTCGGTCTGCGCGGTGACCGGCCGCACGGCGAGAAGGAAGGCAAGGGCCGAGAGTCGAGTCGTCATGGCGGATGGTCCTTCGGGGGCGTGTCCGGCGAGATTCGTAGGGTGGGCCGAGTGGAGCGAGTCCCACCGCGAAGGTGTAGTCGTTGAGCGTTCGCGGTGGGACTCGCTCCACTCGGCCCACCCTACTTTTTCTTGCGCTCCTCCAGCGTCACCTCGGCCGTCACCAGTTTGTCGCCGCGGCGCACCTCCAGCTTCACCATTGTACCGGGACGAATCTTGCTCAGGATGTCGCGGTAGGTGGCGATGCTCGCCACCGGCTCGCCGTCCACGTACACCACGAGATCGTCCGGCTTCAGGCCCGCCTTCGCGGCCGGCGAACCGGGCAGCACCTCCTCGACGTACGGCGGCGTTCGCTCGACCACGTCCGGCACGAAGACGATGCCGTCGAACGCGCCGGTGCCGTCGCGCGCCCGCTCGCGCACCGTCGGCTTGTACTCGCCCTTCAGCCCCTTCTCGATGAAGTCGGCCATGCTCAAACTCACGATCTGTTCGCCCTGGCGTACGTTCACCTTGGCCGACAGGGGCACCGCGTAGTTGAGCCAGGTCTCGGTCAGGCCGTTGCGGAGTTCCTTGCCGATCAGGCCGAGCAACTCGCCCTTCGGCGTCGTCAGCGCGCCGCCGGCCGCGCCGGGGTTGTTCGTCACCGCATCGACGACGTACACCTCGCCCTGGTACGGAGCCTCGAAGACGCCGCGGCCCAGTGGTAGCTTGGCCACCGCCGCGATCACGCCGCGCGTCACCGACATCGGCTCGTCCTGCGTGGCGATCTTGAACTGGTTCGAGAACCCCAGCACCCAGTCGCCAGCCTTCGCCGGCGGCTTCTTCGCCGCGGCGAGCGCATCGAAGAACGGTAGGTCCTCGACCTTATCGATCTTGATGAGGGCCACGTCGAGTTCCGGCTCGACGACGATCACCTTTGCGGGCATCCGTCGGCCATCGTGCAGGTGGACGCGCAGCTCCGGCGTGTCGAGCAGGTGGCTGGAGGCGGTCAGGGCGTAGCCGTCCGGCGAGATGACGACGCCGGTGCCGTAGTCGACCAGCCCGCGGAAGCCGCCGGAACCGAAGACCTTCACGAGCTTGCGGTTGACCTCGCGCGCGACCTCGTGGAACGGGGCCTGGGCCGGGGCGGAGTTGGTCATTCCAATGACTACGGCGGCCGGGAGTACGAATCGAACGAATGCGGTTTGCATCGGCATGTCTTAGCCCCGGAGGGGCGGTCGTTGGTAGCCAGGGGTGTCAACCCCTGGACTCGTCGTCTCACACACGTTTAGCCCCGGAGGGGCGACAGTTCTGCCGCCCCTCCGGGGCTGGGTCGTTGGGACGACGAATCCAGGGGTTGGCACCCCTGGCTACCAACGACCGCCCCACCGGGGCTAAGGCAAGGGCCTTTGGCCGCCAGCTGGTACCCGGTGAC
>CAZNSL010001132.1:0-2124 GCA_964574975.1 uncultured Alcaligenaceae bacterium
TCCGAGCGCGATTTCCGTAACGGTGTAAGAAGTTGAACCGCCGAGGCCAACCGAGAAATCGCTTGAGAGTGGGAAGGCTACCGACATGCGGCCGGCGATTTCCACCGTGCGCGTTTCGAAGTCCGTGTTCTCGACACCCGTAACCGTGTTGCCCGCGCCAAAGTCGAACAGCGTATTGTGCCGATAGGCCGTATCGTTGTAGTTATAGGACACAACAAGGTCCGCGCGCAGCATGTCAACGAGCGCACGACCGAACGTCACGCCCCAGGTCGACGTATCGACGCGGACATCAAGCGCATTCGTCGCGATGGACGGTCCTGCTGTCGCGCCCGTGGCTTGCGTAAGACCGGCAAGCGTGCCGCGCCGGCTCGGCGTGCCAGCGGCCACCGCGATCGTCTCCGTCGACGACCCGTCACCGGTGAAGAAACTTCCGTACAAAACGGTCCGCCAACCACCTTCGGACTCACGCCCAACGCCCAGGCCGTAGCTCACGCCATCGACGTCCGCCTGCGCGCCAACCGGTTCCAGGCCGCCGCCAAAGTCGAGATCGAGCGCCGCGTTACCGTGCTCCGGCATGTTCATATTGGTCCAGCCGACGGTACCGCCGTAGAACCAGCCCGACTTCGCCATTCCCTCTTCGCCGTCCGCGAACGCCACACCCGGCACAAGAAGCGCAGCAGCCGTCAGCAACAAAACCTTACGCATGTTTCCCCCAAAACGAGCACTTGGCGCCCGCACTTTGAACCGGCTTCCATTCACTGCCGCCTGGATCGGCCAGTCAACAAATCAGGTGCGACGCGTCTCATATACAACGACTACGTGTTACAACCGACACACCCCAATCTAGTTAATCCCCGAAGCGGAACTCGCCTGCCAGGGGAACCCCGAGAGCTGCCGATTGTCGGCCATGCAGGGAATCCGGCAAGGTGCGCGCACCTAGGGGAGATTCAGCAAAAGATGTCGAACAATGTCCGCCTGGCGATCATCGTCGCCGCACTTGGTTACTTCGTCGACGTCTACGACCTGATCCTCTTTTCGATCCTGCGTGTCGCGAGCCTTACCGACCTTGGCCTTTCCGGCGACGAACTCGTTTCGGTCGGCGGGTACCTGCTGAACATGCAGATGGGCGGGTTCCTCGTCGGCGGAATCCTTTGGGGCATCGTCGGCGACAAGATCGGCCGCATCGAGCTGCTGTTTGGCTCCATCCTTCTCTACTCGATCGGCAATATCCTGAACGGTTTCGTGGGTCAGTTCGGGCCAGGTGTCGACGCGATGATTACGCCGGTCGACCAGTACGCGCTCCTGCGCTTCATTACGGGCGTCGGCCTTGCCGGCGAAATCGGTGGCGGCATTACGCTCGTCTCGGAACTTCTCCCGAAGGAGAAGCGGGGCTACGGCACGACGGTCGTTGTTGCGACCGGCGTCGCTGGCGCCGTGGTCGCCGCCCTCGTCTACGAATTCTTCTCTTGGCGCTGGGCCTACATTGTCGGCGGCATCATGGGACTTGGCCTGTTGGCCCTTCGCGTTTCCGTCTCGGAGTCCGGCATCTTCAAATCCGTCGCCGAGAAGGAGCATGTGGCGCGCGGGAACTTCTTCATGTTGTTCACCTCATGGGACCGCTTCACCCGCTATATCAACTGCATTCTGGTCGGCGTGCCGATTTGGTATTCGCTGGGCATCGTCGTGACGTTCTCGCCCGAAATTGCGCCGGCTCTCGGCATCACCGAAAAGGTCGTCACCGGAACGTCGGTCTTCTGGTTCTATTGCGGCATTACGCTGGGCAGCGTCGCCAACGGACTGCTGAGCCAGTATCTGCAAAGCAGAAAGGCCGCGATCGGGATCTTCCTGTTTGGCACGCTGGCCTCGCTTGGCGTCATCTTCCGCGTGCCGCTGGGCACGGCAGAGGCATTCTATATCGCGATCTTTGTCGTCGGCTTCTTCACCGCCTACTGGGCCATGATGGTGACCGTCGCGGCCGAGCAATTCGGCACCAACCTACGCGCCACAGTCGCGACATCGGTCCCGAACTTCGTCCGCGGCGCCACGGTTCTCTCAGTGATGATCTTCGAAGCGCTGCGCCAGACTGCCGGCATCGTTGGGGCCGCCGAGATTACGGGGTTGATC
>CAZNSL010001133.1:0-2119 GCA_964574975.1 uncultured Alcaligenaceae bacterium
CCGGCGCGAAGCATTAGTACAGCATTCCGTCCGGTACTCGTTCCCAGGCTCCGCCTGGGAACGCACTGTCTTGCCGGCTCTGCCGGCCGCACGCAGTGGGTCCGAGTCCCTGCGGGTGCGCGAGGCAGAGCCTCGCCGGCCGTGCGTTCCCAGGCAGAGCCTGGGAACGAGGAAAACAGGACCGGTGCGGCTCGCTAGTCGCGCCCCGTCAGGCCGCCGCCGATGGTGAAGACGCCGATGGCGAACCCCAGCGCGACGGCCAAGGCGAACAGTGCGATCCGCAGCCAGTTCCACTTCCGATCCGTTCCGGCCTTGAGCGCTTGTAGTTCTGCCGCCGACAGGGCGGTCGCGATCTCCGGGTTGGGGTGCGGCATCGTACCGCTCAGGACGCTCGCGCCGGTCGTCGCCTGCCCCTCCGGCGACGCCAACAGGTCGATCGTACTCGTCGTACTCATCAGCGACTCGTTCGGCCGGTGCCAGACCATCGGCCGCACCTCCGCGAACGGCTCCAGCGCCTCGGCCAACTCCTGCGGCGTCTGCGGGCGGTTGGTCGGGTCCTTGGCCATCAGCGCTCGCACGATGCCGGCGACCTTCGGCGGCACCGCGGGTCGCAAGTCTTCGACCGGCTCCGGATCGACGGTGCCGTGCCGCACTAACTTCTCCAGGGCCGAGCCACCGGGGAACGGCACCTCGCCGGTCAGCAGGAAGTAGAAGGTGCAGCCGAGGCTGTACAGGTCGGAGCGGATGTCGGCGTCGTCGATGCTGCGGCCCTGCTCCGGCGAGAGATAGTCGGGCGTGCCCATGACCTGTTGCGGGCCGGCCAGGATCGAGTCGTCGTCGGGCGATCCGTCGCCGGTCGGCTCGTCGGCCGCGGACAGGCGGGCGAGGCCGAAGTCGGTGATCTTGACGACGCCGCCGGCGTCGAGCGGCCCCGCGATGGGCGGTTGCACCAGGAGGTTCGACGGTTTGATGTCGCGGTGGACCATGCCGTGGGCGTGGGCGTGCTGCAGGCCGAGGGCCGCCTGTCGGACGAACTCGCACGCCTGACCGATCGGCAGCGGCCCCTGCTCGCGGACTAGCGTGGAGAGCGTCGGCCCGTCGATGAATTCGAGGACGAGGAAGTAGCGGTCGCCGACGCGATTGGCGTCGAACGCGGTGACGATGTGCGGGTGGACGAGCTTGCCGGCAGCGCGGACTTCGCGCTGGAACAGTTGTCGGGCCTTCTCGGTGCGGGTCAGGGACGCGGCCAGGACCTTGAGGGCGACGATGCGGCTCATGGTCAGGTGTTCGGCTCGAAAGACGCGGCCCATGCCGCCTTTGCCGAGTTCGTCGAGGATCTTGTACTGGCCGAGAACGAAGCCGTTGGTGCGGTTGGCCAGCAGGTTCTCGGCTTGGAACTTGGTGAGGGTCCCGTCTTGAACGAGGAAGCGCGCCAGGACGCGGCCGCGGTCGGTGGCGGGCAGTGTGCGGACGATCTCGCGCAATTCGGCGGGATCGAACAGTCCGCACTTCTCCAGGTTGCGCAGGAACTGGTTGCGGTGAATGTGGGTCGTCGCCATACGTCACCCTGCCAGCTTCGCTTCGCGACGCTTCGCGAACCGAACTTCGAGACGTAGTTCTAGACGAGTCGGCGGGCCGGTCGGTTCGCCCGCCCTCGGGAAAACGAGCCACGCGGGCGATCCTCACCGTAAATAATCCGTGAACGCGACGCCCGTTGCGGTTACAATCCGGTGACGCCCTCCCGAGGCAACTCGCTGATGGATCGTCATTATACCCGGTCCTGCGTCGGGTGGTTTCTCGCGGCGACCTTTTACGCAACCTTCGTACCGGCGGCCGAGCCCGTCGCGCTGGAGGTTGTGCCGGCCGCCGTTGCGCTCGACGGTCCGCGGGCGACGTGTCAGTTGGTCGTCACCGGCCGCACCGCCGACGGCAAATCCCTCGACCTGACCGCCGAGGCCACCGTCGATCCGTGCGAACTGGTCGCGACGAAGCCGCACGCATTCCTCAGGGCGGCGAAGGACGGCGCGGCGCAACTCACAATCCGCGCCGGGTCACTCGCCGCGACGGTCCCGGTGACGGTGACGAACGCCACCGCGATGCGCCCCGTCAGCTTCCGGAA
>CAZNSL010001134.1:0-2117 GCA_964574975.1 uncultured Alcaligenaceae bacterium
ATGAATTCCTCGACGACGCGCGGCATACGGTGGATTTCGTCGATGAACAGGATCGACCCTTCCTCCAGATTGGTGAGGAAAGGCAGCAGGTCGGCCGGCTTCGCCAGAGCGGGGCCGGAAGTCATCTGGATCGACGTACCGATCTCGTTCGGCAAGACCGTGGCAAAGGTCGTCTTGCCGAGGCCGGGCGGGCCATCGAACAGGATATGGCCGAGTGGCTCCTTGAGCTTCTTGCAGGCCCGCACGTGGATTTCGAGCTTGCGGACGACGGCCTGTTGGCCGATGACCTCCTTGAGCCATTTCGGGCGGAGGGCAGCGTCGCGACCGCGCTCGTCGTCGCTTGTGGGCGGGCCGGTCACGATGGCTTGGCGAGGCATGGCGTCGTCCCTCCGCGGGGGCCGCCGATTGGCGACCGGGGGCTTCAGACTCACGGCTTCTCCAGTGGGGCGACGTGGCGGGCGAGCCAGTCTAATAAATCGGCGCGGCTACGCTTGTGATCGGCCAAGGCCAAGCAAATGCCCTCTTTGTCGTCGACGGTCGAAGCAATGTCGTGACGGTTGAGCTTGAGGAACACAACCATTGCGGCATATCCCACCCGCTTGTTGCCGTCCTCAAACCCGTGGTTGCATGTGAGCGAGAACCACAGTGCGGACGCCTTTTCGAAGAGAGACGGGTAAAGGTCTTCGCCGCCGTATGTCATTTGCGGTTGGGCAACTGCCGATTCGACCTTGCCCAGGTCAAGAATCGCGTCCGAGCCGCCGAACTGGTCGATCATTTCACGATGGATCGCGAGGACTTCATCGAGGTTCAGGTAAGTCGTCATTGCGCCAACCGGCGATATAGTTCGGCGTCGTCTCGGACGGTCGCGGCCAGCGCGGCGCGGAAGCGGCGCTTGCGGTCGGCCGCCGCGACCAGTTCGCGCCGGGCGTATTCTTCCAGGGACAAGCCTTCGCGATCCGCCTCCGCACGAAGCGGTTGCAACTGTTCGTCTTCGAGTTCGATGGTCAGCGCCGACATGGTGTCCCTCACTTCTTCACGCTATAGATTGCCGTCAACAGTGCCTGCAGACTCGGGTACGTCTTGCCGCCGTCCAGGGCGGCGTCGATGCGCTCGCGGGCGTCGACCGGGTTGTGGCCCAGGCCGACTAAGGCTGCGTATGCGTCCTCGATTACCTGGCTCGACACCGCAACCTCTGGACGCCCGCCGCCGGCCGACGGTTCGGCCGGCCCCTGGGCGAACTTCATCACTTTCTTTCGCAGCGTCGCAACGATCGCGTCGGCCGTGGCCTTACCGACGCCTGGCAACGATGTCAGCCAGGTCGCATCTTGACGGAGAATCGCGTCGGCAATGTCGCGCACCGGTCGGGCCAGTGCCTTGAGCGCCTTGCGAACGCCGACTTTATCGACGGTGCAGAACAGGTCGAAAAACTCCAGGTCGCTCTCCGTCAGAAATCCGACGAGTCGGGGTACCAGCCTCGGCGACATCTGGTTGCCTTCGAGGAAGTGGGTCGTGTGCAGCGTCAGTTCGTCGCCGAGGCGTGTCTGTACTTGCCGACGCACGAACTCGGGGACCAGGACCGCGTATTCGAACGATCCGGCCCGAAGGCGAACTTCCTCGTCGAGGAAGCGAACGAGCGTTCCGTTGATGGCCGTAATCACGGGGCCGCAACCCCCTTGCGCGTGTAGACGTGGCACAGCGCAGCAGCGAGGGCGTCGGCCACGTCCGGCGGTTCCGGTAGCGTCGGTAGACCGAGTTCGCGGAGCATGGCGTGCTGCATCTGAATCTTGGTCGCGTGACCGCTACCGGTGATTCGTTTCTTGATCGCCGTCGCGTTATAACTCGTGACCGGCACATTCCGTAGGCCACACGCCAAGAGGATGACGCCGCGCGCGTGACCCATCAGTATCGCCGTGCGAGGATGCTCGTAGTGCGCGTAGAGCTGCTCCACGGCAGCCGCGGTCGGACGGAACTGGTCGATCACTTCCACTATACCAGTGTATAGTGCGGCTAGCCGTGGTGCCATGTCGGTTTTCGCTCGCCCACCCGACACGGAGCGGATGACGCCAGCCTCAACGACTCTCACTCCTCGGGACGACTCCTCAAGCACGCCGTAACCC
>CAZNSL010001135.1:0-2114 GCA_964574975.1 uncultured Alcaligenaceae bacterium
GCGGCACCCGCTGACGGCCCGCGTCGCGGTCAACCGCCTCTGGCAGGGCTTCTTCGGTCGCGGCCTCGTCGCCACGCCGGAGAACTTCGGCCAGCAAGGGGCGCTGCCGTCGCACCCGGAGTTGCTCGATTGGTTGGCCCGCGACTTCATCGACTCGGGCTGGGATGCGAAACGCCTGTGCCGGACGATCGTCCTGTCGGCGACCTACCGCCAGCGTTCGACCGCGCCGCCGGAACTGCGCGAGCGCGACCCGGATAACGTCCTGTTGGCCCGCGGCCCCAGCCGGCGGCTATCGGCCGAGGCGTTGCGCGACGCGGCCCTGGCCACCGGCGGGCTGCTGTCGCAGCGGCTCGGCGGGCCGCCGGCGAAGCCGTATCAGCCGGCCGGCCTGTGGCGGGCGACGAACTCGTTTCTGCCGGAGTACGTCCCGGACAAGGGTGAAGGGCTGTACCGCCGTAGCCTGTACACGTTCTGGCGCCGCACGTCGCCACCGCCGAACATGCTGGCGTTCGACGCCCCCGGCCGCGAGGTCTGCGCCGCCCGCCGCTCGACCACGACGACGCCGCTGCAACCGCTGGTGCTGCTCAACGATCCGCAGTTCGTCGAAGCCGCTCGCGGCCTCGGCGAACGCATGTTGCGCCTCGTTGGTTCAACGGACGAGCGGGTGACGTTCGCGTTCCGCGCCGCGGCGACGCGCCGCCCGTCGGAGCGCGAGGTGCGCGTCCTGGCCGACCTGTTCGCCCGGCAGCTCGATCTGTACCGTGCCGACCCAGCCGCGGCCGCGACGGCGCTGCACGTCGGCGAGCGGCCGCCGCCGGCCGACCTGAACGCCGCCGAACTCGCCGCCGCCGCCGCAGTGGCCAGCGCGGTGATGAACCTCGACGCCGCCGCGATGGTGCGCTGAGGCGGCCTACCCCTTCTTGGGAAGCGGCTTTGACTGCTTCTTCGGCGCGGCCGTCGCCTTCGTCACCGGAGCGGCCTTCGTTGCGACTCGTTTCGCCGCCGGCTTTTTGCGGGCCTTGGGCTTCGCAACCACCGTCGGGGCATCGGCGATTTCGATGTCGAATATCGTCGCCAGATCGTCGGAGGCGATCGTGGGGACGCTGCCGCGCGGGCCAACGGGTGCCGCGGGGATCGCCTGTTCGATCAGTTCCTTGTGGTCCACGCCGCGGAGGACGAACAGCAATTCGGGCGATGCGTCGAGGCGGTTCCCGACCCCGTACATCGTCGCGGCGATGTGCTTGCACATCCCCGCGTAGTCCGGGCAACTGCACCGCATCGCGATCTCTTTCGGCTTCGGGAACAGTCCGCGATCCCGATCCGTCACCCGTTCCATCACGGCCTTCGACAGCCGCCCCTGGAGCAGTTCGACCAGCGTGCCAACCTGGCCCGCGCACTGTGCCTTCAGAGTCTGCCACTGGGGCTTCGGAAGTTCGGCGATGTCGATCTGAATCTCGTACAGCTCCGAACCGCTCACGAGGGCCTTGATCCGACCGGCCGCGATCTTCAAGTCCACGACCGAACCGTTGCGCACGTACGTCCGCCCGCGCGGCAAGCGGTTCTCGAAGTCGCTGTAGCTCTCCAGGTTCGTACACCACGCCCGACCCCAGAAGGTCGAGACGATGTTCCGGCCCTCGATCCGAACGGGGGCCACCGCTTCCCCCTTCTTCGTCCTCCGGGCGACTTCCCGCGCCGCCTGGGCACGCCGCTGCGCCACCGGAACGTAGGGCTTGAATCCGTAGTACCAGCCCATACGAGTCTCTCCTTCCTGACGGTGGGCGTCAGCCGTCGGCCGCGCGGTGCAGATCCAACTGTACGAACCTCAACAGCGTATCATCGTCCATCTCCGTCAGCAAGACTTCGCCGGCGTTACCTTCGCCGATGGCGTCGCTGGCGACCTGGCGCTTCCGCGCGATCATCTCGTCGATCCGCTCCTCGACGGTGCCCCGACAGATGAACTTGTGGACCAGCACGTTCTTCTTCTGGCCGATGCGGAAGGCGCGGTCGGTCGCCTGGTTCTCGACGGCCGGGTTCCACCAGCGATCGAAGTGAATCACGTGCGCCGCCGCCGTCAGGTTCAGCCCGGTGCCGCCCGCCTTCAACGACAGCACGAA
>CAZNSL010001136.1:0-2113 GCA_964574975.1 uncultured Alcaligenaceae bacterium
CTCGACGGTCACGAATATCGGGTTCCATGACGTCGATTACCACTCGGGCGACGGCCCTGCGGCTGGCTCTCCTTACAACAACCTCGACTGGGCCGGGGTGTTCAGCGGCGGGATGGTCTCCTGGACCTGCCCGACGCCGTACAACGCCGCTAGCGACGTCGGCAACGCCCTGCGTTGGGACACGATCTACAACTTCTGGTTCGAGACGAACCAGGCCCCTCAGGCGGGCAACGCGGTCCTTGGTCTGTACAAGGGCGGCGGGTCGGTGAACGTTTCCACGACGGTGCCCGGCACCGGCGGCGCGCTCCCCAACGACAACTGCGCCAATGCGCTGATTGTCGGCGGCGGCGCGACCTCGTTCAACACGAGCACCGCAACGACGGACGGCCCTGCTGAGTGCGTCACCAGCAACGACCAAGGCGTGATCGGCAAGGACGTTTGGTTCCTCTGGACCAACGGCAACTGCTCGGGCACGGCGACGATCACCACCTGCGGCAGCTCGTTTGACACCAAACTCGCGGTCTACGGGTCTGCTTGCCCCTCTGGCCCCACGACGGCCATCGCCTGCAACGACGACAGCAACACTTGCGCGGCCAACAGCCTCCAGTCGGTCGTGACCTTTGCGGCGGCCGCGAACACGACCTACCGCATTCGCGTCGGTGGCTATGACGCCGACGGCAGCGGTGCGGGCGTGCCCCTCAGCGGCGCTGGTACGCTCAACATCACGCCCCCGGCCGGCTGCCTCGCGAACGACACGTGCGCGGGCGCGACCACGGTCAACTCGGGCGCCACGCCATTTGACTCCTCGGCGGCCCTGACCGACGGGGACGCCGAGTGCGCGAGCACCGGTGGCTACACCAACATCGGCAAGGACCTCTGGTACCGCTGGACCAACGGCACGACCGCTGGCACGGCGATCGTGAACACCTGCGGCAGCACCTTCGACACCAAGTTGGCGATCTACACCTCGTGCCCCGCTGGCGCGAACGCAGCGATCGCTTGCAACGACAACGATGTGGCCTGCACCAACGGCGGCTCGCAAATCAGTTTCTCTGCGGCGGCTGGCACCACCTACTACATCCGCGTCGGCGGCGCGACGGCGGCCCTCGGCGGCACCGGCACGCTGAACATCACCGCTCCGACTCCCGCGGCTCCGGCGAACAACGCTTGCGCCAACGCCATCACGATGGCTGATGGGGTCGATTATGTCGGCGATACCTCGCTCGCGACGAATGACGGGACGGCGAACTGCGGTGGCTCGGCCACTTCGCCCGACGTCTGGTACGCCTACACCCCCGCCGTCAGCGGCAACGTGAACGTGAACACGTGCGGCAGCGGCTATGACACCGTCCTGTCCATCCACACCGGCGCGTGCGGCGCTCTCACGCAGGTCGCCTGCAACGACGACAACGCCACCGGCAACAACGCTTGCGGCGGCGGCCTCCAGTCGGGCATCACCTACAACATGACGGCGGGCGTGACCTACCGCATCCGCGTCGCGGGCTACAACGGCGGCACGGGTACGTTCATCGTGCGAGCCATCGGCGGCGGCGGCTGCGCTGCTCCGACGAACAATGATTGTGCCAATCGCCAGGGCTTCACGGGCAACCAAGCCTTCACGCTCTGCGGCGCGACGACCGACGGTGTGGCGGTGACGTGCAACGGTGGTTCGTTCCAGGTGTTCAATGACATCTGGTACAACTACGCCGCGATCTCGGGCAACGGAACGCTCACGCTGAGCACCTGCGGCGCGACGTTCGATAGCCGCCTTGCGGTGTATGCCTCGGGCACCTGCGCTGGCATCAGCCAAGGCACGCTCGTTGCATGCGGCGACAACCAGTGCGGCGACGATGCCAGTGTCACGATTCCTGTGACGGGTGGCAGCAGTTACGCGGTTCGCGTCGGTTCGAGCGCTGCGGGCGTTTCGGGCACGGGCACCTTGACGGTGAACTTCGTCCCGGCACCTTCGTGCGTCGCGGACTTCGACAGCGATGGTGACTACAGCAACGGCCGCACGCCCGACGGCGGGGTCGACATCAACGACTTGCTTTCCTACCTCGGAGCGTTCGAAGCCGGGAACGTCGCGGCTGACATCGCCAACGGTTCGGGCCAG
>CAZNSL010001137.1:0-2105 GCA_964574975.1 uncultured Alcaligenaceae bacterium
CGGTGGAGAACATGGGGCTCTCGTCGAGCCGCATGCTCGGCACGCTGTTCGACGGCATCGCGCGGCACACGCAGGAAGGGCTCGACTTCGTGGATCGCGCGCAGGAGGTCGGGTTCCGCGAGGCGGTGCGGGAGCGGGACGATCCGTTCCGGGACTACGGGAGCAAGCCGAAGCGCTGAATCCTGACGGAGGACCCATGAGCACGATCCGAACGCTGCGTGGTGCCTGGCTGGCGGTGGCCGTCGTCGCTCTGCTCGTCGCTCCGTCCGCGGCGCTAGGTGACGTCGATCTCTCGAACGGATGGCTGGTGCGCTTCAGCGCCATCCAGACGATCGAGTGTGACTTGACGTTCGTGCAGAGCGGCAGCGGCCTGACGGCGACCGGCGATTGCCGCGGCTTCGCGTCGCACGCGTCGTTCTCCGGCACGGTCGATCCGCAGAGCGGGGCGTTCAGCCTCGCCGGCTCGATCTGGACCACCGCCCCGTTTCCGTTCGTCTACGTGAGCTTCGCGGGTGCGCCGTCGGGGGGCGGCGGCGCACTCACCGGCACGGCGACGGTCGACGGCTACCCCGGGACGTTCACTGCGAGCCTGTGCGGCAACGGCAATCCCGATCCCGGCGAAGCGTGCGACGACGGGCGCGAGCTCGGTGGCTGCTGCACCGCGGGCTGCACGCCACGCCCCGACGGTACCGCGTGCACCTCGACGCAGGATTGCCAGATCGCCCCGATCTGCTCGGCCGGCGCCTGTGTCGGTGCGCCGAAGGCCTCCGGGACCGAATGCGAGGCGGACGGCAACCGCTGCACCGACGACGCCTGCGACGGCGCGGGCAACTGCGCGGCCGGTCCGTGCTCGCCGTGCTGCGGTGGCCCTTCGTGCAGGCCCGAGCCGCGCTGGTTCGCGTGCCAGCGGCCGATTGACGATCGCAGCCTGATCGACATCCGGACGACGCCGTTCGGCAAGAACGACCGCATCCTGTGGACCGTCACCCACCTCGAGGCGACGTCGATCGACGACCTGCCCGATCCGCAGACCACGCCGTACGGTATCTGCCTGTACGTGCTGGACTCGAACGATGAGTTCTCGGTCCTGGCGTACGACTCGGTTGCACCGGCCGGGCTTGGCTGCGGGCGCTCGCGCTGCTGGACGACACGGCCGAAGGGGGTCTCGTACAGCGGCGGGCCGCAGCGGCCGGACGGAGCCGCCTCGCTCCGTGTGAGCACGGGCGCCGACGGCAAGGCGAAGATGTCGTTCGTCGGGAAGGGGCCGGACCTCGGTCTCGACCAGCCGTTCGGGCTCTACATCCCCGGCGGCGAGCTGCTCGTCGAGCTGCATGCCGGCGACAGCTGCTGGTCGGCGTCGTACGTGAACTTCGGCGAGTCGCCATCGATCCGGACGAGCGAGCGCTACCGGACGCGGGGCGGACGGTAGTCGCCGGGAGGCCGGACCTCGGTCGAGGTGCACGGCTTGCGCCCGGGACGGGAACGATCGTTAACTGCGCGTCATGGTCATCCCGCGGAGCCGTCTCGCGTTCGTCTATGGTCTGGTCGCGTTCCTGGCGTTGCTCGCGACGTGGCACCAGAACCTGCACTACTTCGGCGGCGGCGCCGCGGCGTCTGGTGGCGCCTTCGTGGCGTTCTGGAAGGACACCTTCGCCAACCCGGCGGCCGCATCGATCACGCTCGACATCGGGCTGTTCGTCCTGGCGGCGGCGATCTGGATGGTGCTCGAGGCACGGCGGCTCGGGATGCCGTACGTGTGGCTGTACATCGTCGGCGGCTTCCTGATCGCGATCAGCGTGACGTTCCCGCTGTTCATGCTGATGCGCGAGCGTCGGCTCGCGACGCTCGGCCAGGTGCAGCCGGCGATCACCGGCGCGGATGCGATCGGGCTGCTGCTGGTCGCGGTGCCGGCCCTCGTGCTCTCGGTGTGGAGCCTGTTCGCGTAGCGGCTTGTGCTTGATGCGCGGCGTTCGCGTCGCGTCCGCGTGGCGCGCGCTCGTGAGGTCTCAGTCGAGTGGCGTGCCCGCGCGCTCGTGCGGCAGCGGGAAGCTCTCCGCGGCGCGACGCACCTCCGTTTCGTCCGCGCCCGAGAGCCGCGCCGCGTG
>CAZNSL010001138.1:0-561 GCA_964574975.1 uncultured Alcaligenaceae bacterium
TCCTGTCCCTCCGCCGCCCGCGCGCGCCCGCCGGGCCCTACCCCCCGCCCTGCCGCGCGCGGTCCGGGGGGTAGGCGAGGCACGCGGTGCGGGCGTAGTTCGACGGAGTGACGAACGAGCCGACGGCCGGCTCGCTGGTGGCCCGGCCGGCGCTCAGGTCGGCGGCCGTGACGCGGTAAAAGACTCGCTGCCCCGACGGCAGGCCAGTGAGGTCGAGCTTCGCCGTGAAGTCGGTCGCGGCGAGCGCGTCGGGGCCGGCGACGCGGCGGGCGTTCGCGAAGCGGTCGCTGGTGTCCCATTCGACGGCGATGCGCGATGGCCGGTCGGCCCGCGTCCAGAGGATGGCCCGGCCGCCGTCGAGGTCGCCGGCGGCAACGCCCTGGGCCAGCCGTGGCCGGTCGGCCCGCACGAACGCCGGCGCGACACCGGAGGCAAGCAAGGCGGCGAGGAATCTGCGGCGGTCGGCGGTCATTGGTTAGCCTCAAGTAGTCCGTTGCGGCCGACCTGTAGGGTGGGACGAGTGGAGCGAGTCCCACCGCGAACGATCGGGTGCTTGCGCCT
>CAZNSL010001138.1:571-2100 GCA_964574975.1 uncultured Alcaligenaceae bacterium
CCCTACAGGTCTCGTCCCACCCTGCGGGTCTACAGTTGACGCACCGGCCCGGCCGAGGATGTAGCGGTGCGGGTCCACCTCGTCGCGCAGCACCTGCAACTCGCGTGGCGTCGGCGGCTCCGTGGTGCCGAGCGGATCGGCGAACGTCAGCGCGAAGCCGGTGGCGGCCTGCACTGCGTCGCGGGTGATGCCGGGGTTCAGGCTCAGGACGTGCATCCGTTTCGTGTCGTCGGCGTAGCCCATCACCGCCAGGTCGGTGATGACGCGGTACGGCCCCGCTCCCGGTGCCAGCCCGGCCGCCTCGCGCGCCCCCGGCCCGTTCAGGTATCCGGGCGTCGTCAGGAAGTCGAGCCGTTCGACGAAGCGCTTGGCGTTCTGCTGCGTGACGACGAGTGTCCGCCAGCAGAGCGACGCGAGGTCGCACGCCCCGCCGGAGCCGGGGAAGCGCACCTTCGGCTTCGCGTGGTCGCCAACGACCGTGGAGTTGAGGTTGCCGTAGGCGTCGATCTGTGCCCCACCGAGGAACGTGTAGTCGATCGTGCCCTTCTGGGCGAACTGCATCACGTCGGCCATGCCGGTTGCCATGACGGCGCGGTAGAAGGTCCGCGAGTCGCCGACGGAGATCGGCATGGTCGGCAGTTGCGGGGCAACGCCGCCGGCCTCGAAGGCAACGACGAGGTTCGGTGCGTGCGTTCGCTGGGCCAGCATCGCCGCGGCGCACGGCACGCCGGTGCCAACGGCGACCGTGCGGCCGTCTTCCAGGGCGCGGGCGGCGCAGCAGATCATCAGCTCGATGGGGGTGTAGGTCATTGCGGGTCGTTATAGGATCAACCTCCGACCGGCGGCAGGTCGCGCAGGTCGCGCAGGCCGAACGTCTGGAGGAACTTTTTGGTCGTCGCGTACAGGACCGGCCGGCCGAGCGAGTCGTCGCGTCCTGCGATGCGGACGTAGCCGCGCTCCATCAGTTGCCGCAGCGCTTCGCCGCAGTGGACGCCGCGGACGCCCTCCAGATCGGCCCGCATGATCGGCTGGCGGTAGGCGACAATCGCCAGCGTCTCCAGCAAGGCCCCGGACAGCTTCGGCTCGCCGGCGCTCTGCCGCAGCCGCACGAGCCAGGGATGGAACTCCGGCCGCGTCAGCAGTTGGTAACCGCCAGCCAACTCCTCGATCTGGAACGCAGCCCCCTCGTCGGCGTAGAGGGTGCGCAATTGCTCGACGAGCCGGCGAGCGGTGGCGGCGTCGGCGAGGTCGGCCAGGACCGCGAGCTTGCGGGCGGCGAGTGGCTCGTCGGCGCAGAAGAGCGCGGCTTCCAGGCGGGCCAGCTCCGCGGTGCGGGCCAGCGGCACGAGGACGGCCGGCCGCTCGCGCGGCAGCACGCGGTAGAGGGCCGGCAGGCGCGCGTCGCGCGGCAGGCAAGCGGGGTTGCGCGCGAGGAGATGAGTTAGCTTGAGCATCCGTCCCTTCCCGTGACGCCGCGAGCCGAGTCCGCGAGGCGAGCGCCAAGTTGTCCGTGGCTCGTCGCTCGCCTC
>CAZNSL010001139.1:0-2095 GCA_964574975.1 uncultured Alcaligenaceae bacterium
TGTCGATCAACGTGATGACGCTCGGCGGCATCGCGGTCGCCATGGGCGAACTCGTCGACGATGCCATCGTCGATGTCGAGAACATTTACCGGAGGCTGCGCGAGAACGCAGCACTTCCCTCCTCTCCCGGCCTTTCGGGAGAGGAGCCGGCGGTGAGGGCAGAAGCGTCAGTCCCTTCGGACCCTCACCCCCAGCCCCTCTCCCGCAAAGCCGGGAGAGGGGAGGAATACCGCAAGCCGGCACTACTCGTCGTTTACGATGCTAGCCGCGAGGTTCGCTCTGCGATCGTATTCGGCACGGCTGTCGTGGTCCTCGTGTTCGTGCCGCTCTTCGCGCTCGGCGGCATGGAGGGCCGGCTGTTCGCGCCGCTCGGCGTTGCTTACGTCGTATCGATTCTGATGTCGCTACTCGTGTCGCTGACCGTGACGCCGGTGTTGTCGTACTACATGCTCGCCGGGTCGCAGTCCGTCCACGGGCACGCTGACGGCTTCTTGCTACGCGGCTTGAAGGCGTTGGCCCGGCCGTTGATCCGGCTGAGCATGGCAGCCGCGGGCAGCTTGCTCATGTTGACGTGGGTCGCGGTGGCGTTCGCCGGCTGGCTGCTGATGCAGCTTGGGGCGGACTTCTTGCCACCGTTCGACGAGGGCGCGGTCCAGATCAACGTCACGCTGCCGTCGGGGTCGTCGCTGGCCGCGTCGAACCGCACGACGGCCCTCGTGGACGCCAAACTCCGGTCGATGCTGGGCACTGAGATCGACCACTTCGTCCGACGCTCCGGGCGTGCAGAGTTGGACGAACACGCTGAGCCGCCGAATGCCAACGAATACATCGTCGCGGTTGCCCCGGCCGTCGCTGGCCGACGCGATGAGATTATCCGCAAGTTGTTGACCGAGCTGAACGAAGTAGTGCCCGGCGTCGATATCGAGGTCGAACAGCCGCTGGCGCACCTCATCAGCCACATGCTCTCCGGTGTGCAAGCGCAGATCGCTATCAAGATCTTCGGCGACGAGTTGCCGAATCTCGAACGGATCGCCGCACAGGTCCGGGCCGCGGCGGCTGGCGTTGCGGGCGTAACGCCGCCGGTCGTCGAACCGCTCAACATGGTCGAAGAGGTTCACGTTCGGCTTCGGCCGGACGACCTCGCCTTCTACGGCGTCGATCGGGCGCTGGTGGCCGAGTTCGTGCAGACGGCCCTGCAGGGCGAGGTCGTGTCGCAAGTGGTCGAGGGGCAGCGGCGTTTCGATCTGTTAGTGAGGCTCGACGACCCGTATCGAGCCGACCCGCGGCAGCTCGGCCGGCTACGGCTGGAACTGCCCGATGGCCGTGGACAGGTGATGCTGGGCGACCTGGCCGACATCGTCCCGGGCGAGGGAGCGAACCAGCTCAAGCGCGAGAATGCGCGCCGTCGCATCGTCGTCCGCTGCAACGCGCTGGGGCGCGACCTGCAATCGGTGGTCACCGACATCCGCGCTCGCTGCGACGCCATTCCACTCCCAGAGGGGTATTATCTCGAGTACGGTGGCCAATTCGAAAGCCAGCGGCGAGCGACGCTGACCATCCTCGGACTGTCGGGCATTGCTGCGGCCGGCATCTTCGTCGTGCTATACATCCTGTTCCCATCGGCGCGGATCGTGTTGCAGATCCTGCACGCCATGCCCGTCGCCTTCGTCGGCGGCGTCCTCGCGCTGGCACTTACGAGGCAGACGTTGACGGTAGCCGGGCTCGTTGGGTTTGTGTCGCTCGGCGGCATCGCGGTGCGCAACGGCGTCTTGCTGGTGACGCACTACGTCCATCTCATGAAGTACGAAGGCGAGGACTTCACGACGGCGATGGTAATGCGCGGCAGTCTGGAGCGGTTGGCCCCCGTGCTAATGACGGCGCTGACCGCCGGGATCGGGCTGCTGCCGCTGGTCCTCGGCGGCCGGCAGCCGGGTCGCGAAATCCTATACCCGGTCGCCACAGTCATCCTCGGCGGACTGGTAACCTCGACCTTCTGCGAGTTCCTGTTGCACCCGGGTCTGTTCTGGCGCTTCAGCGGTGCGGACGCCGTCCGCCTCGCTGCCGCCGGCGATCCCCTGGAAGGAGTCGAAGCATG
>CAZNSL010001140.1:0-2093 GCA_964574975.1 uncultured Alcaligenaceae bacterium
GATCAACCACACCATCGAGCCGGGCGAGGCGGCGTTCTACGGGCCGAAGATCGACTTCGTGGTGCGCGACTGCATCGGCCGCGAGTGGCAACTCGGCACCGTGCAGCTCGACTACAACCTGCCGGAGCGGTTCCAGCTCGAGTACGTCGGGGCCGACAACACCGCCCACCGGCCGGTGATGATCCACCGCGCCCCGTTCGGCTCGATGGAGCGCTTCTGCGGCATCCTGATCGAGCACTTCGCGGGCGCGTTCCCGCTGTGGCTCGCGCCGGAACAGGCTCGCGTCATGCCGATCAGCGAGAAGTACTCCGACTACGGCCGCAAGGTCGAGGCCGAGCTGAAGGCGAAGGGCTTCCGCGTGTCGGGCGACTACCGGCCGGAGAAGATCGGCGCGAAGATCCGCGAGGCGCAGATGGAGAAGGTGCCGTACATGCTGGTGGTCGGCGAGAAGGAGGCGTCGGCCGGCACCGTGGCGGTGCGCGATCGCGTGGACGGCGATTGCGGCGCGATGCCGCTCGCGGACGTGGTGGCCCGGCTGGAGGCGGAGGTGGCGGCGAAGTCGATCCGCCAGGTGAGCAAGGCGACCGCATCGCTGACCGAGGGCGGGGCAAAGTTCGCGGGGTGAGCCGCCGGCGGATGCGGCCCGATGGAAGTTCAGGGATCGCAAGACGTTCCATCATGCAGCATCGGGTCGCACGGCCCACGGTGTCCATCGGGCGCATCGTGCACGGTGCGATACGTGGCGAGTCACCGCCGGAGCGAGATGTACTGCAACTGACGGTCGCGCCGGCACGTTCGCGGGATGGGAAATGGCTATGGCAGGCGATCGGGATACAATCAACGCTCGCCCACTCTTCCGGTGAGGACGCCCCCATGTCCACACGCACGCCGCTCGTTCTGTCGATGACCTTGGTCCTGCTCGTGTCGCCCGCCGCGCCCGCCCAGGTGACATCGACCTGGACCGGCGCGTCCGGCAACTGGACGACGCCGGCCCTGTGGTCGCCGGCAGTACCCAACAACGGCGTACCGCCGGGGACGACTTACAACGCCAACGTCAACGGTTCGGGGACGATAGCCGTCACCTCGCCGGTCGGGGTGAACGCGTTGACCTTCGGAGCCGGCACCGTCGACGTGCAGGCCGCGTCGCTAAGCGTTGGCAGCGTTGCGATGAGCGGCGGGACGATCAACGTGTCCGTCGGGGCAAGGCTCGACATGCGAGGCGAGGGCAACAACCCGTACGACTTCAACGCCGCGTCCCGCATCGCCGGTTCCGGGGACGTTGGCTTCGGGAAGGTAGGCCTCGTCACCTCAGCATTCACGTTCCCCGGGGAATTCGCGGCCGCCGGCCTGGAAATTGACCGCCTGTTTTTCGGCTACCCGCCCGGTTTGCAACTGGAGCGACTGACCGTTCGCGGAGGAGGCGTGTTGTTCGGCGGCGGCCACACGGTGAACGGCCCGGCAAACTTTGCTGGGGGCGCTGTGGTCGGCAGCGTTCAGGCGAACGGTGGCGCGACGATCAACGGCCTGTCGTTGTCGCACCCGGCCTTCTCGACGGGCGGAACCGTCACGCTCAACGGCGGCACGTCAACGTGGTCGTCCGGGAACATCACCACCAGCGGCGGCGGGGGCGGCCGGCTCACGATCAACGGGACGCTCGTCCAAACCAGTTCCGGCAACCTGGGTCAAACGTTTGGTTCCCCCACCGGTTCGGTGGAGAACAATGGCACCTATCGCAAGCTTAGTGCGTCGCAGACGAGCCTCGGACGCGCGACCTTCTACAACAACGGCCTCCTCGAAGTGATGGCGGGAACCATGCTGTTCAACCCTGCCGGAATGGACGCCTTGGGGCTGCGCAGCTCGGGCATCGTCCACGTCGCGCCGGGTGCGAGCATCGGGGGCCAGATTCAGGCCGCCGTCGTTCGCGGCGGCGGCACGCTCGGCGGCATCTCGGTCGACAGAATTGGGGTGGGCAACCTCTATCCGGGCGAAGGTGTCGGCTCGATCCTGGTGCGCGCTACAGATGTCGTCGGCTTGGGATCGCTGAACGTCGAGCTAAACGGCAATGTCCCGGCCGCGTACGACCAGGTACTCCT
>CAZNSL010001141.1:0-2091 GCA_964574975.1 uncultured Alcaligenaceae bacterium
CTCGCTCCACTCGTCCCACCCTACAAGAGTTGCTCAGCGCCGCCCGCCGGCGGAAGTAACCTCCGCGCCGTCCACGAACCGCTTCGCGTTCGGCAGGGCGTCGAGGAACACCTTTCCGTAACGCTTCGTCAGTACCCGCGGGTCGAACAGCACCACCACGCCGCGGTCGGACTTCGTGCGGATCAGCCGGCCGAAGCCTTGCTTCAGCTTCAACGCCGCTTGCGGCACCTGGAAGTCGAGAAATGGGCTGCCGCCGCGCTCGGCGATCCGCTCGATACGGGCCTCCGTCAACGGTCGGTCGGGCACCGCGAACGGCAGCTTCGTGATGACGACCGTCTCCAAGGCGTCGCCCGGCACGTCCACGCCCTGCCAGAACGAATCGACGCCGAACAGCACCGCACGCGGTGTCGTCTTGAACTGCTCGACCAGCCGCGGCGTCGGTAGGCCGTCGCCCTGACACAACAGCGTCAGCCCGGCAACGGCGAAATCGGCCCGCAGGGCGTCGGCCGCCCGTCGCAGGAAAGCGTGGCTGGTGAACAGCACGAACGCCCGGCCGCCGGCCACGACCGCGGGCAGGCGCGCCAGCACCGCGTCCTCGTACCGTTTCGGCTCGGCCGACGGGTCCGGCAGGTCGGTGAACAGGTGCAACTCGGCCTGCCGGCGAAAGTCGAACGGGCTGCCGAGTTGCAGCGCCTCGCAGCCGACGAGGCCGATGCGGCCCTGGGCGTGCGCGAAGCCGGCCGGGCCGCCCGCGCTGAGGGTCGCGCTCGTCAACGCGCAGGTCGGCACCTTGTCGAACAGTTGCTCCTTCAGCACCGGCCCCACGTCGATCGGGGCGCTCTGCATCGCCACGCGCTTGAACCGCTCGCCTCGCGTCTCCAGCCAGTACACTTGGTCGTCGAGCGCCTGCGCCAGCCACTGCTCGACGGCGAGGGCCAGTCCGGCGCAACGGTTGGCCGCGGACTCCCACTCGATGCGCTCCTCGTCGGCCTGGAGCGGCTTCGCCAGCCGCATCAGGTCCGAACCGAGCTTGGTCAATTCCTCCGACAGGACATCCGCGACGATGCCGGGACGGCGGACGCGGCCAGTGCGGTTCTCCGGGCGCGCGAGCCACGCGGCCAACTCCTCGAAGAACGCGGCCGCCCCTTGCCGCGTCGCCTCCCACTGTTGCAGTGCCTCGTCGTCGCCGCGCAGGGCCAGCAGTCCCTTGCGCTGCCGCGGCGAGTAGAGCTGGTTGAGCAGGTAATCGACCGACCCCTGACTCACTTGGATGCCGAGGTGGTCGGCGGCCACGTCTTCGAGCGTGTGGGCCTCGTCGAAGACGACGACCTTGTAGTCCGGCAACAGGCTCGCCCCGGTGCGGCGCAGGGCCAGGTCGCTGAAGAACAGCGCGTGGTTGACGACGAGCAGGTGCGCGCCGTAGGCCGCTTTGCGGGCCTTGTAGTAGAAGCAGTCACTGTAGCTCTTGCAGTTGCGGCCGAGGCAGTTGCCGCTATCGCTTTCGACCAGGTCCCACACGGCCGGTTGCGGCTGGAAGTCGAGATCGCTCTTGGTGCCCGCGACCGTCTGCCGCGACCAGCGGCCGATGGTCTGCAACTGCCGGAAGCCGTCGTCGTTGTCGAGAAGCATGCCGCCCTTCATCTGGGCGACGCGCAGCCGGCGCAGGCTCAGGTAGTTGCCGCGGCCCTTGCACAAAACGGCCCGGAACTCCGGCAGCACGGTTTGCAGGAACGGGATGTCCTTGCGGACGAGTTGCTCTTGCAGCGCGATGGTGTGCGTCGAGACGACGACCTTGCAGTCCTTGTCGGCGAGCGCGGCCAGGACGGCGGGCACGAGGTAGGCAAACGACTTGCCGACCCCCGTGCCGGCTTCGACCATCAGGTGCTTGCGTGTGGCGACGGCGTCGGCGACGGCCGCGGCCATGTCGAGTTGCTGTGGCCGGCTCTCGAACTGCGGCCACTTCCGGGCAAGCGCCCCACCGGGGCCGAGGATGTCGGCAACGTCCATGCCAGGATTATAAGGGTAATGGCCCGTAGGGTGGGACGAGGCCCGTAGGGTGGGACGAGGCCCGTAGGGTGGGACGAGTGGAGC
>CAZNSL010001142.1:0-2090 GCA_964574975.1 uncultured Alcaligenaceae bacterium
ATTGCGTCGGCCAAGAGCGGGGCGACGCTCAGCACCCGCAGCTTGGCGAACAACTTCTCCGGCGGCACCGGGATCGAATCGGTCACCACGACCTCCTTCAGCGGCGACTCGCGCAGCCGCTCGGCCGCGTTGCCGGGGAAGACCGCGTGCGTGGCGCAGGCGTAGACTTCCTTCGCCCCAAAGCGCAAGGCCACTTCCGCCGCGCCGACCACACTACCGCCCGTCGAGATCATGTCGTCGAAGATGACGCAGGATTTCCCTTCGAGCGGCCCGCCGATCAGGTTCACCTGCCGAACTTCGCTGCCGGAGATGCGGCGCTTGTCCACGATGGCGATACTGCCGCCGAGCTTCTTCTGGAAGCGCAGGATGCGCTTGACGTTGCCCTCGTCCGGGCTGAGGACGACGAAATCCTTCGACGCGATGCGCAGGCCGCGGACGTACTCGTTCATCACCGGAGCCGCTTGCAGGTGGTCCACCGGGATGTCGAAGAAGCCCTGGATTTGCGCCGCGTGCAGGTCGAGTGCGATGACGCGGTCGATGCCGGAGGTGGTGAGGATATTGGCGACGAGTTTGGCGGTGATCGGCACGCGGCCGGCGTCCTTGCGGTCCTGGCGAGCGTAGGCGTAATAGGGCAGCACGGCCGTGATGCGGGCGGCGCTGGCGCGCTTGAAGCAATCGACCATGATGAGCAGTTCCATCAGGGTCTCGTTGACCGGCGGGCAGGTCGGTTGCACCAGGAAGATATCGCGGCCGCGGACGTCCTCCTCGATCTGGACGCGGTTCTCGCCGTCGGGGAAGTTGGTCAGGCTGATCTTGCCGAGGGAGTCGCCGAGGCAGTGCGCGACCTTCTCGGCGAGAGGGACGTTAGCCCGGCCGCTGAAGATCTTCAGGCGGTTTTGGGTAGGGTTCATGCGCCGTGCCGCCGCCGTGCGGGTGGATTGGTGCAAGTCCAGGGGGCGCAGCGCATTATGCGACGGCGGCGGGCCGCGGTCAACGGAATAACCCCACCTGGCCGCGTGCCGGCGGCACCCGGCCGCCGCTGGGTAGGGTTATGCCGACGGCGACCGGCGCGAACGGCCTTAGAATGCCGCCATGGCGACACTGCCGCTGGTCGAGGAACTGACGCCGGCCCCCGATCCGTGGGACGTGGCCCGGCGGCTCGCGCACCTGCCGCACCTCATTTTTTTCGATAGCGCCGACCGCGATTCGCCGCACGCCCGTTATTCCTACGTTGCCGCTGCACCGCGGGAGTGGTTCACCCGCGACGCCTGCGCCGATCCGTTCGGCGAACTCGCCCGCCGCCTGCCGCCAAAGACGCCGGCGATCTCGTGGCTACCGCCCTTTCAAGGAGGCATCGCGGGCCTGTTCGGCTACGGCCTCTGCCATGCCGTGGAGCGTCTGCCGCGGCCGGACTGCGATGAGTTCCGGGTGCCCGACCTAGCCGTCGGCGTCTACGACTGGGTCGTCGCCTTCGACCACGCCGCGAGCCGCTGCTGGTTCATTTCGCACGATCCGAAAGTCGATGCCAGCGTGCTGTCCGTCCGAGCCGGAAGCGTGTGCGACCGCCCCGAGCGCGCGGGGCCGGGGCGCACGCATGCCGCGCGGACGGGGTCCGCCAGGCCCCCCCGCGCCGGGGCCGGCCGCACCCGCTTCCGGCTCGGACGGGTGCACTCCAGTTTCCACTGCACTCCGGCGTTGTCAGCAACTTCGACCGTCGCGGCTACGAGGCGGCCGTCGGCCGCGCCGTCGAGTACATCCACGCCGGCGACTGCTTCCAGGTCAACCTGTCGCAATGCCTCCTTGCACCGCTCGCGGAACACCCGCTCGAACTCTACGGCCGGCTACGGCAGCGCAACCCGGCTCCATTCGCGGCGTATTTCGACATGGGCGACTATACCATTGCCAGCGCATCGCCGGAGCGGTTCCTGCGCCTGTACGCCGATGGCGAAGTCGAGACGCGGCCGATCAAGGGCACGCGCTCGCGCGGCCTGACGCCACGCGAGGACGCCGCCCGGTTGCACGACCTCGTCACCAGCGAAAAGGACCGGGCCGAGAACGTCATGATCGTGGACCTATTGCGCAACGACCTC
>CAZNSL010001143.1:0-2088 GCA_964574975.1 uncultured Alcaligenaceae bacterium
GCGTTCGGACTGCTTCAGGCATTCCGTCTCGACCCGTTTCTGTGGGCCGAACCATCGACGGTGGGCGGCTTCGTGCGGCCATTCGCTGGCCAAGGACACGCCAACTTCCTGGGTGCTTATCTCGTCACCGCCCTGCCCACGGTTGTGGTCCTGGCGCTAATCGCACGAGGGCGCGGCGAGGCGACGTCCACGGGCATCTTGGCGGCCGTGGCCATCGTAGCGGTCCTAGTGGTCGTTGCGACGCTTTCACGCGGAGCGTGGGTGGCACTCGCGGCGTCGGCCGTGGTTGCAGCGTTTTTCGCTCGTCGCCGCGTGTCGGCCCGCTGGTGGGTGGTTCCCGTTGTGTGCGCAGGTTTTGCAGCGGCGCTGTTCCGCGGCGGCGTCATCGAGCGCGTGCAGAACCTCGGCAACTCGGCCGGCCGGTTCGACCTGTGGCGAGCCGGCTTGAAGATGTACCGCGACCATCCTGTCACCGGCGTCGGCCTCGACGGCTACCAAACGGCGTTCGGCCGCTACCGGCCCGTGTCGTTCTGGAAACTGGAGTGGAACGCGACCCCGAACAAGGCCCACAACGAGTTCATCCACGTTCTCGCGACCCAAGGAACGCTGGGCGGTGTGGCCGCACTGGCTCTCGTCGCGGCACTCGCATTCGCGACACGTCGCGGTTGGCAGCGCGGTAACGCGGAGATTCGACTCCTGGTTGCGGCCGCTGGCTTGGGGACATTCGCGTTCCTGGTGCAAAACCTGTTCAGTTTCACCGTCGCGGGCTGCGGCACACTTTTCGTCACCCTCGCCGCCATTTTGGCGCGTGCGGGCGAAGGATTCGCACCCGGCGACCATCCAGCCTCCGAATGGCGGCCTTCGGTGGTCGCCGCGCTCGCCATTGCGGGAGTTGTGTACGTCCTCGACGGCTCTTCCGTCGGCCTTGCGGAGGGGTGGAAGGTAGGAGCGTTCGCCGCAGTGATGGTCCTTACGGGACTTTGGACAGCCCATGCACTCTGGACCGCTGGCTCCGGTGCGATGGTCGAGTATCTCCGCAAGGAGACCACGGCCGGTTGGCGCTTGGTCCATTACGGATTCACCGGTGCATGTGCCATCGTCGGGTGGATCGGAGTCGTGCAGCCGTACCGGGCCGACCGTTTGTGTCGTGCCGGCGATGCGCTAACTTCCGACGACCCCGTCGCAGCCGTCGGACTGTACGAGCAGGCCGTTGCGATCGCACCTTCCCACGACTTGTTCTGGGCCAAATTGGCAGAGGGGTGCCGTAAGGTCGAAACGCGGCCGGCGTCGGTCAACGAACGAAGCGAATTTGGCGCACGGGCACGACGTGCTGCTGAGGAAGCCGTGCATCGCGCACCGGCGTTCGCCCCACGGACCGCGCTGCTTGGCCAGGTACTATCCGACCTCGCCTTCGATGGTATGGCCGAACCCGACGAGGCCATTGCGGCGTACGCAAAGGCGCTAATGCTCGACCCTCGGAACGCCGCCATGCTTGCCGAAGCGGCCAAGGCAGCATGGGGGCTAAACCGATTCGACACGGCCCGCGCGTACTTGAAGCAAGGTCGTGAGATCGACCCGGATCAAGCCAACCTCGTTGCGCTACGGGGGTCGGTGGCAATGGCCGAGGGACACTTCGAGGAGGCCGACGCACTCTTCAACGACGCCAAATCGCTGGACTGGCACGGCGAAGAGGACTCCCGGTTGCACGCACTGGCAGCGTGGGGCGCGTGCCTGGCCCGGCTCAACCGGCCGTCCGAGGCGGAGCACTGGTTGCGCTACGTCCTGGAACGCCGGCCGGACTGGGTGCCACCACGCTACACACTGGCGTTCGCGCTCACGCTCGGCCGGCGGCCAGAAGCGGCTGAGGAGTTCCGCAAGGTAATCGCGGCTTCGCCGAACCACCCACTCGCTGCCGAGTCTCGCAAGTGGCTCGAACGACTGGGTACGAAATGAGCCGACGGCCATAGGTATCAGTGGACAGTAGACAGAGAGTCGTGGGTCGTGAAGACTGGGCTAGTATTTACGAACCACGACTCTCAGTATACTACCCACCTCGACGTAGTAAGAAACGACCAGCGTCGGGGTGTA
>CAZNSL010001144.1:0-2086 GCA_964574975.1 uncultured Alcaligenaceae bacterium
CCTCAACCGGCTGCTGCAGGACGGCACCGCCGACGGCTCGTTCGGCACCAACGGCAGCGTGGGCTTCCCGATCGCCGTCGATTCGACCGGGCTCGGCGCGATCGCCGTGCAGCCCGACGGCAAGTGGCTTTCCGCGGGGTACGGCCTCGACGCCAACGGCTCGCACCTCGCGGCCGCGCGCACGATCGACGGCAGCCTCGATCCGGCATTCGGCTTCAACGGCCGGTTCCTGTCGCCCGCCTTCCCCGACCTCGGCGGCACCCCCCCGAAGGTGCGCGACGTCCTGCTGCGGCCCGATGGACGCTCGGTGCTCGTCGCTTCGGTCGACCTCCCGCAGAGCGACTACGCCACCGGCAACTACTGTCGTCGCGGATTCAAGATCGCCTGGGTCGGCAAGATCGTCATGGCCGCGCTCGACGCAGCGGGCATGATGGAGCCCGCCTTCGCGACCGATGGGCGCCTCAGCGGCTTCATCGGCCTCGACGCGATGGTGCACTCCGCCGCCCTCGACGAAGCGGGCCGCATCCTGGTGACGGGCGTGCGGCGACAGAATGCGAGCTCGTGCGACTACGCGTACTTCGTCGCGCGCTACACGGCCGACGGGCATCTCGACCTCGGCTTCGGCGCGCAGGGCGTGCGCGACCTCGGCCCCGCGGACGGCACGTCGATCGCGAAGGTGTTCGCCGAAGCCGACGGCAAGCTGCGCGTGCTCGGCGTGACCCCAACGCCGGTGGAAGCGCCCATCGCGACCTGGCGATTGCTCGGCGGCGACAGCGCCCCGCCGACGGGCCCGTCCGGCGACGCGGACAACGACGGCATCCCCGACGACATCGAGGCGGGCGTGGGTCGCAATCCGCTGGTCAAGGACAACGACGTCTTCGGCGATGCGCGGCTCTTCGCCATGCAGCAGTACCGGGACTTCATCCGACGCGAAGGAGACGCACCCGGTATCGCCTTCTGGACGAACCAGATCACGACCAACACGCAGGACCGCGCCGAGACGATCCGGAGCTTCTTCGACTCTTACGAGTTCCAGGTCCTCGGTTCGCCGGTGGTGCGGCTCTATTTCGCCTACTTCCTTCGCATCCCCGACTACGCCGGGGTCGATTTCTGGATGGGCCAGTCCCGCGCCGGAACGCCCCTGGCGACGATCTCGCAGAATTTCGCGGCCTCCGCCGAATTCGATGCGCGATACGGAGCGTTGAACAACAACCAGTTCGTCGACCTCGTATACCAGAACGTCCTCGGACGCGCGCCGGACGCCCCCGGGAAAGCCTTCTGGCAAGGGCAGCTCGACGCCAATGCCATGTCGCGCGGGCAGGTGATGCTCGGCTTCTCGGAGAGCGACGAGTACCGCATTTCCAGCATCGGCAAGGTGTTCGTGACGATGATGTACGTCGGCATGCTGCGCCGCGCGCCCGAGCCGGCGGGGTTCGATTTCTGGGTCGACTACGTGAACCGGGGCAATCCGAGGCTTTCGCTGATCCGGGGCTTCCTCGCGTCACCGGAGTACCGCGCCCGGTTCCTGCCGTGAATCCTCACGCGGAAGTGCCGGAAATCCCCGATTGACGGCCGGCCGGGCCGCGCCAAGAATCGGGGTCGGATCCCCTGGAAAGGCCGCCCCTTGCGCCTCGCCCGCTTCGCCGCCGCCCTGATCGCGCTCTGCGCGGCGCCCGCGCTCGCCGCGACGCCGGCGATTTCGGCGGACCAGTCGCATGTCCTCGCCCTCGACAGCGCCGGGACGGTGAGCAGCTGGGGCTCGGATTCCTTCGGCCAGCTCGGCCAGGGCCGCACCCTCTACCGCACGAGCCCGACCCGTGTGAGCGGCGTCCCCGGCTTCAAGCAGGTGTCGGCCTACCAGCACGTGGTGGCGGTGGACAACGGCGGCCAGGTCTGGTCGTGGGGCCAGAGCTGCAACGGCTCGCTCGGGCCGCGCGACGAGGCCGTGACCTCGAAGCCCGCGCGCGTGATCGGCATGACGAACGTGGTGCAGGCCGAGGCGGGCTTGTGCTTCAGCATCGCGCTCAAGGCGGACGGCACGGTGTGGGCCTGGGGTCAGCTTCCGGTGGGCATTCCGGGCGGCCTG
>CAZNSL010001145.1:0-767 GCA_964574975.1 uncultured Alcaligenaceae bacterium
CGTTGCGGTCGCCGAGGTAGATGTTGTCGCCCATGCCGATCTCGTCGCCGTAGTACAGGACCGGCGTCCCGGGCATCGAGAACAACAGGCCATTCATCAGCTCGATGCGGCGGCGGTCGTTCTTCAGGAGCGGTGCAAGGCGGCGACGGATGCCGAAGTTGATGCGGGCCTGCGGGTCGGCCGCGTAAGCCCGGTACATCGTGTCGCGCTCCTCGTCGGTGACCATCTCCAAGGTCAGCTCATCGTGGTTGCGCAAGAACATGCACCACTGGCAATTGTCGGGGATCGGCGGCGTCTGTTCGAGGATGTCGATGATCGGGAAGCGATCCTCCTGGTGCAGGGCCATGTAGAGCCGCGGCATGACCGGGAAGTGGAAGGCCATGTTGCACTCGTCGCCGTCGCCGAAGTACGCGATGGCATCCTCCGGCCACTGGTTGGCCTCGGCGAGGAACATCCGGCCGGGGAACTTCTCGTCCATGTGCTTGCGGAACCGCTTGAGCATCGCGTGCGTCTCGGGCAGGTTTTCGCAGTTGGTGCCCTCGCGCTCGAACAGGTACGGGATGGCGTCGAGCCGCATGCCATCGACGCCCATCGCCATCCACTGGTCGAGGATAGGCGTCAGCGCCTCGTATACGGCCGGGTTATCGAAGTTGAGGTCGGGTTGGTGGCTGTAGAATCGGTGCCAGAAGTAGGCATCGGCCACCGGGTCGTAGGTCCAGTTGGAGCGCTCGAAGTCCTTGAAGATGATGCGGGCATCGCGGTATCGC
>CAZNSL010001145.1:777-2086 GCA_964574975.1 uncultured Alcaligenaceae bacterium
CAGACGTAGAAATCGCGCTCCGGGCTGCCCTTCGGGGCGCGGCGGGCGCGCTGGAACCACGGGTGCTGGTCCGACGTGTGGTTGATGACCAGCTCCGTGACGACGCGCAGGCCGCGGCGGTGGGCGGCGTCGAGAAAGTCGCGGAAGTCGCGGAGCGTGCCGTAGCTGGGGTGGACGGCCGTGTAGTCGGCGATGTCGTAGCCATCGTCGCGCAACGGCGACGGGTAGAACGGCAGGATCCAGATGGTCGTGACGCCGAGGTCTTGCAGGTAGTCGAGCCGCTGGCGCAGGCCGCGGAAGTCGCCCATCCCGTCGCCCGAGCTGTCCTGAAAGGCTTTGACGTGGAGTTGGTAGATGATCGCATCCTTGTACCACAGCGGATCGCTCTCGCTCATCGGAACCCTCGTCGACTCCGGTGCGCCGGCCTGCCGGTGGGCTTCGGCCTTCGGGATGGGGCGTGCAAATTGCGAGCCGCCCCCGGGCGGACTCGAGTACAAACCGGCCCTAGGTCGGTAGTATAAGAGGATGACCCGCCGACTCCCCGTTGCCGCGCTCATTGCGTTCGCCACCGCCGCCTCGGCCAACGAGCCGGACGCGACCGCCGTGGCCTTTTTCGAGGCCAAAGTCCGACCTGTCCTTGCCGACAAGTGCTTCAAGTGCCACGGCGAAAAAAAGCAGCAGGGCGGCTTGCGGCTCGACTCCCGTGCTGCGATGCTGACCGGCGGCGACAGCGGTCCTGCCCTCGTCCCCGGCAAGCCGGACGTGAGCCACATCATCCAGGCCCTGTCGCATGAGGGCGACACCAAAATGCCGCCCTCCGGCAAGTTGCCGGCCGAGCCGATCGCCGACATCACCAAATGGGTCAAGCTCGGTGCTCCGTGGCCCGGTTCCGCCAAGGCATCGGCCGAGCCGTCCGTCCGCAAGGGCACCTTCCAGATCACCGACAAGGACAAGCAACACTGGGCATTCCAGCCGGTGAAGCGGCCAGCGGTCCCGGCCGTGGTGGCGGCCGGCTGGGTGACGAACCCCGTCGATGCGTTCATACTGGCGAAGCTCGAAGCGAAGGGTCTCAAGCCCAACCCACCGGCCAACCCGCGCGAGCTGATCCGCCGCGTCACCTACGACCTGACCGGCTTGCCGCCGACTCCGGAAGAGGTCGAGGCGTTCGCTGCCAACCCGTCGCCAGAGAGTTACCGAAGGCTCGTGGACCGTCTGCTCGATTCGCCGCACTACGGCGAGAAGTGGGGCCGGCACTGGCTCGACCTGGTGCGCTACGCCGAGACAAACAGCTACGAGCGCGACAACCCGA
>CAZNSL010001146.1:0-2084 GCA_964574975.1 uncultured Alcaligenaceae bacterium
GGCCGACGTTGGAGAAGAATCGCGCCGACTGGTCGTTCAACCCCCAGCCGAGCCGGACGCCGACCTCCAGGTCCGGCGTGATGAGGTAGTGGACGCCGGGGCTGACGTAGTGGACGACGAAATCGTGCTCCTTGTTGCGGGAGAACAATCCGAAGTACTCCGCGTGGACGTTGACCTTCTCGCCGACCGGCACCTTGAGGACGGCCGACGGCGCGACGATGTCGAAGCGGTCGGCCTCCTCGCTGCCGCTGGCGTAGCGGAACGCGCCGTCGAGCTTCCAGCGGTTCGGCAGTTCCCAGCCCCACGCCCCGGTCGCCACGACGTGCGTGTCCGTCGCTTCGCCGCCCGTGGGCGTGCGGCCCTGGAGGATCACGACGCTCGCCGGCAGCCAGCCGTCCTGTTTGGTCAGTTGCGCCTTGAAGCCGTAGCTGAGCGTGTACTCGCGCTTGACCGTTGCGCCCTCGAAGTCGTCGGCGACCGTGGATCCCGACGCCGTGTTGCCGGCTCCGCCGACCTCGTAGTTCCAGCCGAGCCGCAGTTCGATCCGCTCGGTTGCGCCGTAGCGGACCAGAAACTCCGGCAGGCTGTGCGTCTCCGGCACGCGGCGGTTGTCGAGGAACGTGTACGCCGACTCGACGATGAAGCGGCCGCGGCCGGCGGTGGACACGGCCGGCGTGAACGAGTCGCGGTCCGTTTCGATCTCGTCCTCGCGCCCGACCTCCGGACGCTCCAGAATCTCGTCGGTCGGGCGGAGCCAGACCGGGGCTTCGCTGGCCGGCGGCGGTGGCGGCGCGGCTGGTGGCGGGAGCGCGGCCGGCGGCTGGGCGCAAGCCAGCGTCGCGGCCATGCCCGCACTGGCAACCACCGCAAGCAGGCGACCGCCAGACCCCTGGGAGAAACGAGAAACGGTCATGGTAAGACCTCCATGTCCGCCGTCACGGCTGGCCGATGGCCCCGAGCAGCTTGGCGTGCGCCAGGCGGTAGTTGACATCCGCCTGCATCAGTTCGATCTGCGCCTTCGCCGTAGCCGCCTTGGCGGCGGCGATCGCGGCCGGTGCCTTCGCATCCTTCTCGGCGTCGCCGCGCACGCGGACCACCTCGGCGGCGATCTGCGCCTCGGACTCCGCCAGCTTGTAGGCGTGGAACGCCTTGCGTGCCTCCAGTTGCACCGACTCGGTGACCACGCGGACGTTCTGGCCGGCCAGGGCGATCTGGGCCTCGCGCTGCCGCTTCACCTCGCGGCGCTTGCCCCAGTCGACGAACGTGTACGACGCCGTCACGCCGACGAAGCTGAAGTCCTGCTGGATCGTGTCCGTCGCGTTCTGACCGACGACGCCGCCGAGGACGTTCACATCGGGAAGGCAGTCCATCTTCGCCGCCCGCAGGCCGGCGTGCGCCTTGGCGATGCTTTGCTCGGCCTCTCGGATTTGCGCGTTGTTGACCAGGGCCAGTTGCGCCGCCTCGTCGGCGCACGCGACCGGCACCGGGCCGACGACCGGCTCGACCGTTTCCAGGCAGGTGCAGGGCGGCAGGCCGAGCAGTTGCACGAGCGTGGCCGTCAACTCGTCGATCTGCTTGCGCGTCTCGGCGATGCCCTTGCGCAGTTCGAGCAGGCCCAGGCGCAACTCGACGTTGTTGCTCAGCTTCAACAGTTCCTCGACCGCGCCCGCCTGCATGGAGAGGGCGGCCTCGATCTTCTTGGCGGCGGCCAGGCCGTAGTACGCCTGGGTGACGCCGGTGAGCAATTCGTGCGTACCCTTGTCGAGCTGAGCGGCGGCGATGGCCGCATCGGCCCGCGCCAAGTCCACGAGGACACTGACGCCGATCAGCTTGGTGATCGGCTGCGCGACCATGAGGACGCCGAAGACGCCGTCCTGGTTGAGGATGTTGGCGGCGATGCTTTTGCCCGGGATTGTGACGCTGGGAACCTGAATGACGCCGCCCGGCCCGATGGTCGCCCCACCGAGTTGCCGCGTGCGGGTGGAGATGACCTGGCCCAGGTTTTCGCTGTAGTGGAAGTAAGCGCCCGTGCCGAGGACCTTCGGGAAGTAGTCGCGCTTGGCCGCGCTGATGGCGATTTCCTT
>CAZNSL010001147.1:0-2084 GCA_964574975.1 uncultured Alcaligenaceae bacterium
CGCTGAGCCGACCGAGGCCAGCACATTGCCGGTCTCGAGGTCGGCGGCAAGGATCTCCACCGACACTTTCGGCCCCATCGCCGTTGCTCGCGCCGTCGCCAGCCGCTCCAGCGCCGATTGCAGCTTCTTGTCGACGCTGAGCTTGACCTCGCGGGCATTGGGATGGGCCGCGACGGCAACCTGGGCCAGATGTGCGGCCAGCATCGGGAACTCGCGGCGCGCGACCGGGATGCTCTCGCGCTTGCCGGATTCGGCTTCCTCGGCGGTGATCACACCGGCACCAACCATCCGGTCGAGCACGAGATTGCGCGCCTCGCGCGCGGCCTTCGGGTCGCGATCGGGCCGCCGCGCTTCCGGCGATTGCGGCAAGGCGACGAGCAACGCCGCTTCCGCCGTAGTCAACCGCGACGGCTCCTTGCCGAAATAGGCAAGGCTCGCCGCGCGCACCCCTTCGATATTGCCGCCAAACGGCGCGAGGTTGAGATAGAGCGTCAGGATCTGCTCTTTGCTCAGTCCGTGCTCGAGGGAGTCGGCATGGACGATCTGGCGGATCTTGGCTTCGAGATTGCGGGTCGGCTCGCCCTCGATCAGGCGCGCCACCTGCATGGTCAGCGTTGAGCCGCCGGAGACGATATGCCCGCCGGCGAGGATAAACTGACCGGCAGCGCGCAGCAGGCCGCTCCAATCGATGCCGTGATGGCTCTCGAACTTGCGGTCCTCATAGGCGATCAGCATGTCGATGTAGCGCCGGTCGACCTCCCCGAGGCCAACGGGCAGGCGCCAGATGCCGTCGGGCGTCGTGAACGGTCGCAGCAATTGCCCGCTGCGATCCACCACTTCGGTCGACATCGGCATGGTCGCGACATCGGGCGTGCGTGGCAGGCCGGCGGCCAGGGTTGCGACATAGCCACGCCCGGCATTGAGCCCGACCAGTCCCGCGCCGAACAGGGCGATCAGGGCGAAGGCCTTGAGCCGCGACCCACGCCGCGGCCCAAAATTGTCGTTGGCCGTTCCGGCCGTCATCTGCGGCTCCAGTCTACTGGGCCGCAGCGTTGGCCGCCGCCGCACCGACCACCTGCACCGTGATGGTGCCGGCGTCGGTGTTGGCGCGCAGAACCGGACGATACATGTCCTCGATCGTTGCGCCCGGCAGAACGAAGGTCCCCGGCGCGGTCGCCCGCACCAGATAAGCCGTCGAGAACGCCTCGGTCGTCTCATAATAGCGGAAGGCGGCGACATACTGGTCGGTCCGCGATTCCACATGCACCGGCGAACTCAGCTGCAGCCAGCTCAGATCGGCCGTGCTGCCCGATGCCGACAGGTCCGGGTTCTCGATTTCAAAGCCGGCTGGCAGCGGATCCGCCACCACGAACTGGCCCGAACCGAGCTCGGTCGCCTTCACCGACAGCACCACCACGAAGCGATCGTTCTGGTGCACATTGGTGAGATCGGCCGGCGTGCCATCGGGCAGGTAGACGGTCCGCTCGATGGTGAAGCCATTGCCGTCGGCCTTGGGCGGCGTCGATGGGATGGCCGTCACGGCCAGCGTCATCTCCGTCGCCTGGTTGCCGGTATTGGCGATCGTCACCGGCGCGCTGTCGAAATGCTCCTGGTCGAACTTCAGGAACACCTGGGCACCGAGCGCCTTGCCGTCCACCGTCACGCCGCCCGTCGCCGCCTGGTCCTTGAGGGCCGCAGCAGCGAGCAGCGTCCAGGCGTCTTCCTGCGTCGACGTCCAGCGTTCGTGATCGCGGAGATCGGCAACCCGCTTGGTCAGCCCGGCAAGGTCGAACCCGGCCGGCGTGAACTCCGCGGCGAGGGCCAAGACACCGGCCGCGTCGCGCAGTTCGCTGCCATAGTCGCTCCGATACGACCTCGGATCGTCCGGCTTCAGGCTCTCGGCCGCCGCCGCGAACGCCGTTCCGGCCCGGGTGCGATCGCCATAGAGGGCGAGCGCGGCACCGAGCTGGGCTTTGGCCAGTGGCGTTGCGAGGTTGTCGAGCTTGGCTTCGAGGTAGTAGCGCAGATCGCCGATCGCCGCCCGACCCGCACGGGCGAGGTCGTAGAGCGCATAGGCGAGGTCC
>CAZNSL010001148.1:0-2083 GCA_964574975.1 uncultured Alcaligenaceae bacterium
GAGTACGGACTAGCGAAAAAGCCCCCCGGCTCGCGGGGAGCGTCTGCGACCGGTGGGTTATGAAACTTCGGTCGCTTACGCTCCCGGCTCGCCAGCGTTTTTTCCACTAGCTCCATAGAATGGTGGCATGACCGCCGCCGCCGACCGCGAGGCTCGCACACGCGCATACGGACTGGACCTGTTCGCCCGCCTCGACCGTCGCGGGCCGATCGTGTTCACGCCGGCCTGGCTCGACGACCAGTTGATGGCCGCGTCGATGAGCGACCCGGCCGTCAAGGTGCAGCTCTTCCGCTTCATCGACGCCCTGCCGAACCTCACCAACCCCGACGACATCGGCCGCCACCTGCGCGAGTACTTTCAAGCCGCCGGTGATGCGGTACCGCCGTGGGTTCGCCGGGGCGTCCGCTGGCTGCCCGAGAAGGGCGTCGGCAGTCGGCTCTTGGCCCGGGCCGCCGACGTGAACGCGAAGCGCATGGCCCGACGCTTCATCGCCGGGTCCACGGTGGCCGAGGCGCTCAAGTCTGTCGCCGCCATGCGCCGTCGCTCGCTGACGTTCACCATCGACCTGCTCGGCGAGGCGACCATCACCGAGGCCGAGGCCGACGATTACCAGCGGCAGTACTTCGAACTGATCGAGGGGCTGAGCCGTGAGGTCAACCGCTGGCCGGCCGTGCCGCTGATCGACACCGATGCCTACGGGCCGATCCCGCGCGTCAACGTCTCGGTCAAACTATCGTCCTTGTACAGCCAGTTCGACCCGATCGACCCCGACGGCACGAGCCGGGCGGTACGCCGCCGCCTGCGGCCGATCCTGGCTCTGGCCCGCCGGCACGGGGCGTTCGTCAACTTCGACATGGAGCAGCATTCGTTCAAGGATGTGACGATCCAGGTTTTCCGCGAAATCCTCTCCGAGCCGGAGTTCGCCGACTGGCCCGATGTCGGCATCGCCATTCAGGCGTACCTGAAGGCGACGCCGCGCGACCTCGAAGAACTCAACGCCTGGGCCGTCCGGCGCGGGACGCCAGTCTGGGTGCGGCTCGTCAAGGGTGCGTACTGGGATTACGAGACGATCGTCTCCGAACAGAACGGCTGGGAGCCGCCGGTGTGGACGGAGAAGTGGCAGACCGACGCTTGCTACGAAGAATGCACGCGCCTCCTGATGGCCAACCACCGCACGCTACGGCCGGCGTTCGGCTCGCACAACGTGCGCTCGATCGCCCATGCGATGGCGGCGGCCGAGGAGGCCGGCGTGCCGCCCGCCGCCTTCGAGTTCCAGGCGCTCTACGGCATGGCCGACCCGATCAAGGACGCACTCGTCGGCATGGGACGGCGGGTACGCATTTACACGCCCTACGGGCAACTGCTGCCCGGCATGGCCTACCTGGTGCGCCGACTGTTAGAGAACACGTCCAACGAGTCGTTCCTGCGGGCCAGTTTCCGCGACAACATCCCCGAGGAGCAACTGCTGATGAGTCCCCTACAACGCGGGTCCGGCGCGATGAGCGGGTCGGCCCCGACCGCTTCCGACGCCAAGCCGTTCGTCAACGAACCGCTCACAGACTTCAGCCGCGACGACAAGCGCACCGCCATGAAGGCCGGCCTCGCCGCCGTCAAGGCGCAACTCGGCAAGAGCTATCCGCTGGTCATCGGCGGCGAGCGCATCCACGCCGCGACGTTCGTCGATTCGGTCAATCCGTCGCGGACGAGCGAAGTCATCGGCAAGTGGGCCAGGGCGACGCCGGACCACGCCAGGCAGGCGATCGCCGCTGCGGCCAAGGCATTCGAGTCGTGGCGCGACGTGGACCCGACGGAGCGGGCCGCGTACCTGGAGAAAGCCGCCGACCTGATGCGCGCCCGCCACTTCGAGTGGGCCGCGTGGATCACCTACGAGAGCGCGAAGGCGTGGCGCGAGTCCGATGTCGAGGTCGGCGAGTGCATCGACTTCCTCGACTACTACGCGCGCGAAGCGAAACTGCTGGCCACGCCCGGCCGCAGTGCGTTGGCCGGCGAGGACAACGAGTACGTGTACGAGCCGCGCGGCGTCTGCATCGTCATCGCTCCGTGGAACTTCCCGCTGGCGATC
>CAZNSL010001149.1:0-2082 GCA_964574975.1 uncultured Alcaligenaceae bacterium
GCACTGGGTTGTTGTGAGCGTACTCCACCTTCTGCACCATCATCTCATCGCTCAGTATTTGTTTCGGATGACTGCCTTCCTGCCAGAGCTGATATGTCTGGTCGGTCTTGTGTCGTAGCTTGAAGTAGCGCAACTCGTCCAGCAACGTGGCAAAGCCGCGGGCTTCCATCGCGTCGATGATCTTTCGGGCGGTAAACGACTTGAAGCGGCCGACCTGCTCGACCAGTTGGTCCCCCGCAGCCAGCCAATGAACGTGGTTCTCCATCACGACGTAGGCGAAGATGTGAATGCCGCGCTCGCGCTGGAGAAACCGCCACGACTCGAAGACGATCTCGGCCAACGCCGGTTGCGCGAATACCGGCAGCCAGGCGACCACCGTGTCGGTCATGAAGTAGGGCGCGTCGCGGTCGTGAAAGCGGTAACGCGAGCGACTCATGGCAATCCTCCGACGCGAGGCGGAGCCTCGCCGGCAGTGCGGTTCCAGGCAGAGCCTGGGACCGTGGGATAGGTCAGCATGGCGGCGCGTGTCCCTGGAGCCAGCCGCGCACCGCGGCGAACAGGCCAGCGCAATCCGCCGGTGGCGTTGGCGCATAGGCGGCATCCGCCAGTGCCCGGCCGGGGCCGCGCGTGAAGGCGTCCGTGTGGCCCGTGCGGTCGAGCCACGCTAGCCACGCCGGCCCCGAGAGCGCGGCAACCTCCTCACGCGGATAGCCCGACAGCGCGGCTCGCTTCACCAACTCCGGCAAGCCGGCCACCCCGTCCGGTCGCGCCTCCAAGCGAGCCAACTCCGCCAGGGCTTGCCGGCGGTAGCGGTTCCGCCACCAACGACCAAACCACTGCCACGCCACGACGGCGAGTGCTGCCAGGGCCACAAGGCCGAGGATCGTCCAGCCAGGTGGCGGTGGCCACCACGGGGCCGGCGGCGGCACCGCGAGATCGTGCAACAGGCTCAGGTCGCCGGGGTCGGTCATGGCCGCCTCCGAGGCCGCGCGCCCAGACCGTGCAGAACCTGGTCGGCCACGTCGCGCTCCGTGTCGAGCGGCAGCACCGGCGTATCGCGCACTAGCAAGAAATGCTTCGTCTCCGCGCGGTACTCCCGAAAGTCGCGGGCGAAGTCGCGCCGCAGGTCGCTGCCGGCATCCACCTCCATCTGTCGCTCGCCGTCGCCGACGACCAATCCGCCGGCAGTCGGCAGGTCCGCCTCCAGCGCGTCGAACACGAAGACGACCACGACATCGTTGTGCCGAGCGATCTCCGTCAGCAGGCGACTCGTCGCCGCGTCGGCCCCGGCGGCATCGGTGATGAGGACGACCAGCGCGTCGTGCGTGGCCAACCGCGACGCCCGTTCGAGGGCCGCGTTGAGCAACGCCGGGTTCGGCCGCAGGGTCGGGTCGGCGCTCAACCGCTGGTTGCGCTCGACCACCGCGTTCAGGATGCGCATGACCGCGGCCCGCGACCGCTGCGGCCGCACCACAGCGATGTCGGTGTCCGAGAAGACGACGGCACCCACGCGATCGCGGACGCCGACGGCCCGCCATGCGGCCAGCGCCGCCGCCTCGGCCGCGACCACCGACTTCATCCGCACCCGCGAGCCGAAGAACATCGTCACCCGCTGGTCTACGATCAGCAGGTTTGGCCGCTCGCGCTCCTCGGTGTAGACGCGGCTGTACACCTTGCGGGTGCGGGCCGTCGCCTTCCAGTCGATCTGGCGCACGTCGTCGCCGGGACGGTAGCGGCGAATCTCCTCGAAGTTCAAGCCGCGGCCGCGCACCTTCGACGCGAACCGGCCGGCCAGCAGGCTCGCTAGCGGCTGCCGCGGCAGGAAGCTGAAGCCGCGCGCCTTCGAGCGCAGACGGATCAGACCGTCGAGGCTGGCGTAGACGTTGGGGTCCATTGCGGCTCCCTGTTTTCCTCCCCTCCCTCGTTCCCAGGCTCTGCCTGGGAACGCACGGTCTTGCCGGCTCCGCCGGCCGAAACCCGGTGGGGCTGAGCTTCAGCAAGGTCGGCCGGCAGAGCCGACGGGACAGTGCGTTCCCAGGCCGAGCCTGGGAACGAGAAGGCTCCCTCGGCCCTCGTTCCCCG
>CAZNSL010001150.1:0-2077 GCA_964574975.1 uncultured Alcaligenaceae bacterium
AAGATCAAGCTGGAAGATGTCGCCGACGCTACGTCGAACACGATCGACATCGGCGAGTGCCGCTAAGAGCAGGCAGCCATTCCCCCGGCGACCGAACCGAAATGGGCCGCGATCTGGCCGGGCATGATGGGACTGTTCGGTGGCGGCATTCGCATCAGCGATGTCATGTGGGAGCTCAACCACGACACGGCCAAGATTAACGGGTCCGCGCCACAGGCGTTCGGCAGTTGGCACAACGGCGGCGGTATGATGGGCTTCGGCGATGGCTCGATCCGCTTCTTCCGCGAGAGCGCTGGCGACCCCAATATCATGAAGTACCTCGGCGGCCGCGCCGACGGCAGGGTCGTGGGCGGCGATATTTAGTCGTCGCTTGGTCGGGTCGAGGGGCGTTGTGCCGGCGTGAGCGTCAATCACGATTCAGCGGTTCGACGGCCCCCGACTCGCCTTTTTCCCCAGCGTGCGATAGCATGACGCTCAGACTCGGTTTCGAGAAGGAGCGATCATGCTTGCTCACACCTGGGCCGCGATTGGCCTGGTGGTAGTCGTCGCCGCTTGCGCCGCGGACGACCCCCGCATCTCCTACCCCGACACGCGACGCGGCAATCAGGAGGACGACTATCACGGCGTCAAGGTCGCCGACCCGTACCGCTGGCTAGACGAAGACGTTCGCACTTCGCCCGATGTCGCCGACTGGGTCGCCGCTCAGAACAAGGTCACCGAAGCCTATCTGAAGGCGCTCCCCTACCGGCGGACGATCACCGAACGGCTCACGGATCTTTGGAACTTCGAGCGCTACTCCGCTCCGTCCAAGGACGGCGGCCACTACTTCTACTCGAAGAACGACGGTCTGCAAAACCAAGCCGTCAAGTACGTCCTCGACACGTATACGTCCCAACCGCGCGTCTTGCTCGACCCGAATGGCTGGACGAAAGACGGGACCGCCGCGCTGTCGGGATTCGCTGTGTCCGACGACGGCAAGCTCGCTGCCTACGCAATCGCCGAGGCCGGAAGCGACTGGACGACGTGGAAGGTCATCGACGTTGGCACGGCCAAGCCGCTCGACGACGAGGTGAAGTGGGTCAAGTTCTCGGACGCTGCCTGGGACAAAGCCGGCAAGGGCTTCTACTACGGCCGCTTCCCGGAGCCAGAAAAAGGCGCGAAGTTCCAGGGACTCAATCTCAATCAGAAGTTGTACTACCACAAGGTCGGGACACCGCAAGCGGAGGACGAACTCGTCTACACTCCCGCCGATGCCCGGTGGGGCACCGGGGGTCAGGTCACCGAGGACGGCCGTTACCTCGTCATCTCCGTCAACGACGGTACGACCAGCCGGCGAGCGCGGTACTACGTCAAGGACGTTACCGCCGCAAAATCGATAATCGAGCCGGTGATCGACGACTTCGACAGCCGTTCCAGCTTCATCGGTAACGATGGTGCCCTGTTCTACTTCATGACCGACCTGGACGCTCCGCGTAGCCGCGTCGTCGCCATCGACATCAAACGACCCGACCGCAAGGACTGGATGGAAGTCATCCCCCAGGCCAGCGATAACCTCGTGGCCGTGGAGTACGTCGGCGGCCACCTGATCGCCAGCTACCTGAAGGACGCCCGCACGGTCGTCAAGGTGCATGGCACCGACGGCCGATTCGTCCGCGACGTGGACCTGCCCGGCATCGGCACCGCTGACGGCTTCCAGGGCAAGCAAGGCAACGGTGAAACGTTCTACACGTTTTCCAGCTTCGCCACGCCGCCGCGCATCTTCCGCTACGACGTGAAGACCGGTAAGAGTACTCTCTTCCGCGAAGCGAAGACCAAGTTTGCCCTCGACGACTTCGAGGTGAAACAGGTCTTCGTTACGAGTAAGGACGGTACGCGCGTCCCGATGTTCCTGACCGCCAAGAAGGGCCTCAAGCTCGACGGCAACAACCCGGTGCTGCTCTACGGCTACGGCGGTTTCAACATCCCGCTGACTCCAGCGTTCTCCGTGTCGAAGCTCCAGTGGTGCGAAATGGGTGGCGTTTTCGCCATGGCCTGCCTACGCGGCGGCGGCGAATACGGCGAAGCCTGGCACCGCGCC
>CAZNSL010001151.1:0-2073 GCA_964574975.1 uncultured Alcaligenaceae bacterium
CCAGCGGTACGCGAACCGCGGCCGCGCCGCCGGTACGGGCGTCGACCCGCGCGCCGGCGTGCCGCGGCGCCGGACCCGGTGGCCCGGGCAGCACGTGGCCTGCGCGGTGTGCGGCTATGAACTCGTCTGGGGCGGGCACGGCCAGACCGACCACCTGATGTGCGCCGGCGCACGTTGCTACGCCTGCTGGAACGGGGCGACGCTCGACGGCGGCCTCGCCGCCGAGCGCCTCGCCGCCGTGGTACTCGACCTGGCCGAGGGCCTGCCGGACTTCGACGACGTTCTGTGGGGCGAGTTCCGGGCCGGCCTCGCGGCCGTGCGGTCCGGCCGCGAGGCGGCGCTCCGCAAACTGGCGGGCGAGGTCGAACGCGTCGGCCAAGCGATGCGCAGCTTGAGGACCACGCTCGAGAAGGACGGCCACAGCCCCACCGTCCGCGCCTGGCTCCGCGAGCGGGAGGAGGAGATGGCCGAACTCGAAGGCGAGCGGTGCCGGCTGTCGGCCGGGCCGGACGACGAAGTCGAGCTGCCGACGCGCGAGGTGTTCGTCGACCTCGTCCGCAGGGCGGTTGGGCGGCTGGCAGCCGGCGAGTCGGAGTTCGGCCGGCTGATGCACAGGCTCATCCCGCGGCTCGAGGTGTTCCCCGTTCGGCTGATCGACGGCGGCCGGGTCGTCCTGCGGGCGCGGGCGTGGGTCGACCTGGCACCGCTGCTGCCGATGCCGGTCGCGGGGTGCGCGCCGGACGTCTTCCGCCGCGAGGTCATCGTCGACCTGTTCGAGCGGCCGCAGCGGGCCGCGCTGATGACCCGCGTCGTCGAGCTGCGCGGCCGCGGCCTGACCGAGCGGCAGGCGGCCGCCGAACTCGACCTCACAGTAACTGCCGCCCAGCGCGCGATGGCCCTGTACCGGGAGATGACCCGGCGCGGCCTGAGCGACCCGTACGTGATCGTGACGGAGCCGCCCGACGACGGCGGCAAGCTCGGGCGGCACCTGCACACTCGCTACCTGTTCCAGCCGAAGCCGGGCTACCCGTCGTGGCCGGATGCCGAGGCCGTCTAAGTCAGTCCTTGCAATCACGCCAGCCCCGCGCGGCGCGGCGCCGCGCGGGGCGTTTTCGTTCTTACTGCGTCCGACCTGGTGATAGTTCCTGACTGTCGTTGGCTGCGCCGCGTGCGAGCCGCGGGCAGGGTCAGCATTCCAGTATCGCAGCGGCGGCGTCTGGAGCCTAAGCGAACATCGGCTCTTGAAAGCGTCGGGCACGGATCGGCAGGAAGGGTTCGCGGCGATCAGTGTGGCTGGCCGACCCGGCGGTCGAATTGCTCCAAGGCGCGAGCCCCGTACTGTGCCCCCCAGTCGCGGGGCGTTAAGCCCCGACGGTCTCGTACGTCGGGGTTGGCTCCCAGCGACAACAAGTGCCGCGTCGTCTCGAACAGCACCCCATCCCCGCCGGCTTGGACAACTGAATCGATGTCGATGTCTACCGCGACGTGTAGAGGGGCCTGTAGTGCCCGGCAAGCCCGCTTGGCGGACGAAGCCCCGGGGGAGGTCGGGCCGGACCTTTACCTCGACCAGCTCGTCAGCAACGTGGTCCCGCAAATCATCCTTGTCGCCAGCCGCCAAGTTGGCCAGCCGGCCGTACTTCGCCCACCCCCAGACACCCTCGTCCGGGTTCCGGTCCGGGGCGTAGCCGGGGAAGCCCTCGGCCGCCACGTCCGGGTGCTTGGCCGGCCCGCCTTGCCCATCACGATTGGGTGCCGCAGCACCCTTTGACGGTGCGTCTCCGAGGCTGGACGCAGCAGTCCCCGAACTCTCACTGGAGGTGGCCGTGGAGTTGACCGACGGCGGCACCGACCGTGCCGCCCGCGCGCGGGAAGTCCGCGACGCACTGCGGCGGCTGGCCGGGCTGATCGCCCGCGAGGTCGTCGCCGAACTGACAGGCCGACAATCCGGCGGCCGGCGGCCGCGCGACCCGGCCGCCGGCCGCGGCACGCCCCCGACCGTCCGCCGCCCGCGCAGGCCTTAAGGAGGAAATTGTAGTGTCCCCGTGCGTCCGCGCCCGCGCCCTCGCAGCGCGC
>CAZNSL010001152.1:0-2073 GCA_964574975.1 uncultured Alcaligenaceae bacterium
TGGAGGTGAAGTCCCAGCCCTTCACGTCGTCGATCCACCCATTATTGTCGTCGTCCACGCCGTTGCCTGGGACTTCGCCAGCGTTGATGAAGGCGTTAGCCGCCAAGTCGGGGTGGGTCAAGTCCATACCCGTATCGACGACGGCAATGACGATATCCGGACTGCCGCCTTGGGTAATTTCCCACGCCTCGGGCGCATCGACATCCGCGTTGGGGACGCTGCCGTTCTGTCCCGTGTTATTCAGGTGCCACTGCTGCGGGTAGATCGGGTCATTGGGCGTGTATTGCGGCCGGAAGTCCTGGTAGAAGTTCGGCGATGCCCACTGTAGCCGCGGGTCGTTTTGCAACTCGGTGCTGAGCCGTACCACCGCCGTCGTGTCGAGGCCGGGTACCGTGGCAATGAACTGGTCGGGGGTGCCGTCGAGCGGCCGATAGCCGCTAAAGCGGGTATCGCCCGCAAAGAAACTTGCGGACGTTTCGCCAGGTCGGAGTGCGACGATGACCTCGTTGGTAGCCGCCAACCAACTCCCGGTTTGACGGCTCTCAAAGAGCGGCGACACCCACGAGAAGCCCTGACCCATCGGCCCGGCGTTCTGCGGGCCGCTCAAGATGTACACATCTTCGTCCACGTGCTTCTCGACGACTGCCCCGCCAAACCGACCGGTGGCCGTGAGTTGTTCGATCGAGGCAGTCCCGTCGAGATGGACGACGGCCCGATCGACTCGCTGCGACAGTCCAATTTGGTTGCCGTCGCCGTAGTAGAAGTCGCCGTAGTCGACCGCCGTTGGTGCCGATGTGGCTGGAACGGTGCGATCCTCGAGTGCGACGCACGCCAAGGGCGAGCGTCGGATGGGCCGCTGACGGGCGGGGCGCAACCCGAAACGGGCCCGCGCTGTACGAAGCCAATGGGAAGGGGTCATATTCGACATGCGTGAGCCTCGAACGGGTGGGAGATCGGACCTCGGCAGATGAATTTGGGTGTGCCGGGGCACTGTTGTGGACCGCCATCGCCACGCGACCGCCGAGACGGGTACCGCGACAGAATTCCGTTTACGTCGTGGCAGATCGCGCTTCAGGCGTGACGCGCTGGTCGAAAGATGGTTCGTTACGGCAAATCAACGACAGGGTATACGGTACCGCAATTCGGGCATCCGTCAATCGGATTTTGGCGCGCGAAGCGATTTATCGCACCGGCATGGTCCTACAGGTGGAACCGATTTCATCGGGCCTGACGCCGTAGTTCGAGAATGCGACACTCCCCTTGCCGGCAAAGTAGTGCCGCACGTCGGAGAGAACCGCAGAGTCATAGTCGGGCGCGACGCGGATCGTGATGCCGTGAGCGTCCTCGCGCAACTCACCTTCTACTGCTACGACTACACCATCCTTGATGACGAACCGCGGCATCTCGAACATGACCCGCCGGTCGGCTGAAGGTGTGTAAATGGTCACATCGCCGTCCGCTCCAACACCCAAGTGTCCTTTGTGAGATAGACCCAGAATGCGCGCTGGAGCGGCCCGCGTCACCGTGGCGATTTCGCCGAGTGTGTATTCGCGGTCGAGATCGCCGAGCGTCGATCGCGCCTTCGCCTTGGCCGGCAAGCGGTTCCACACCTCACGACGATAATCGCGGCTCATCAAGAGGGCGACGATTTCCGGGTAGGCGACGAACGCTCCGCCATTGGGGTGATCGGTAGTGAGCGAGAGTCGCCACGGGTCGGACGCAAGGAGGAACCACTCCAGCCCGGCGGCCCACTGGAGCGCGTTGACGAACGACTTCTCCTTGTACTCGATTGGCACGACACCGCAACCCGCCTCCAACTCCGCATCGGCTAGCGTCCAGCGTCGTCCGGTGACCTTGTGCAGGTAGTGCCCGAGCGGGCTGTCGCCGGTCATCGCCGTCGCGTCGCCGAACAGCACTTGCCCGACATCGACGGTCAACGACGGGTGGGCGTTGAAATACGCAGCCAACTCCGGCACGCCCGACGCAAACGAACCGAGGTCGTTTACCGAACCGCCGTAGCTGTGGAACTGGATGTGGGTCAGGTGGGCCCGTCTCCCGTCGAGCGCCTGCATC
>CAZNSL010001153.1:0-2073 GCA_964574975.1 uncultured Alcaligenaceae bacterium
GGGCGCGCGCGGGGGGGGGGCCCGGGCGTGTCGGCGGGGCTCCCCCCCCCCCCCGGCCTCGCCGGGGTCTCGCATTCAGCAGAAGCTGACGATCTCGAAGGAACTGACACCCCTCCAGCAAAAGCTGACAGCGCTGGCTGCCATCATCAGCCGTGTCGGCTACGTGGCCGCGGGGGCAATCTTCGTCGCGCTGATGGTGCGCGGCGTCGTCGTCGGCGAGTTCTCGCACGGCTTCGCGGCGTCGGCCAAGTACGTCCTCGACGCCTTCGTCTACATGGTGATCGTGATCGTCGTCGCGGTGCCGGAAGGGCTGCCGATGAGCGTCACCGTGTCGCTGGCGCTCGCGATGCGGAAAATGACGAAGGCCAACGCCCTGGTGCGACAGCTCGTCGCCTGCGAGACGATCGGCTCGGCTACCACCATCTGCTCCGACAAGACGGGAACGCTGACGCAGAACGCCATGCGCGTCGCGCGCGTCGGCCTTTCCCCCTCTCCCGGCTTTGCGGGAGAGGGGGGACAGTTATCCGACTGGCTCGCCCGCAACGCGGCCGTCAACTCGACGGCCAACCTCGAAGAGAAGGCCGGCACGCTCGTCGCCGTCGGCAACACGACCGAGGCGGCCCTCTTGGCGTGGCTCCTGGAAGGCGACATCCACTACGCCGACCTCCGCCGCGCCCACCCGCCGCTCTACCAGGTGCATTTCTCCTCCGAGCGCAAGCGGATGACGACGGTGGCCCGCGTCGACGACCGGCCGGTCGTGCTGGTCAAAGGCGCGCCGGAGTGGGTGCTGGAACACTCCACGCATTACGTCGACGGCGGCACCGCGAAACCGTGGACGCCAGAGGCGAAGGCCGCGGTGCAGGCCGGCCTCGCCGACGCCGCTGGACAGGCGATGCGCACGCTCGCCTTCGCCCGCGCCGAACTGCCGGCCGGCACGCCAGAGGACGAGGACGCGCTGCACGCCATGCGCGACGACCTCGAACGCGACCTCGTCTTCGATGGCTACGTCGCCATCCGCGATCCGGTACGAACCGACGTGCCGGACGCGGTGGCCAAGTGCCGGGCCGCGGGTATCGAGGTAAAGATGATCACCGGCGACACGGTCGTCACCGCCAAGGCCATCGCCGCCGAGATCGGCCTGCTCGACGTGCCCGACGCGATCGCCCTGACCAGCGACGAGTTCAACGCCAAGACCGACGACGAAATCAAAGCCCTGCTGCCGAAGCTGCGCGTTCTGGCCCGCGCCCGGCCGCTCGACAAGCTGCGCATGGTCAAGCTCTTGCAGGAGCAGGGCCACGTCGTCGCCATGACCGGCGACGGCACCAACGATGCGGCCTCCCTCAAACGAGCCGACGTGGGGCTGGCGATGGGCATCGCCGGCACCGAGGTCGCCAAGGAGGCGTCGAAGATCGTCCTGCTCGACGACTCGTTCGCCACCATCGAGCGCTCCGTCGAATGGGGTCGGGCGCTCTACGAGAACATCCAGCGGTTCATTCAGTTTCAACTGACGATCAACGTCAGCGCGCTGGTCATCGCGTTCCTGGGGCCGTTCCTCGGCGTCAAGCCGCCGTTCACGGTGTTGCAACTGCTGTGGATCAACGTCATCATGGACACGTTCGCGTCGATCGCGCTCTGCTCGGAGCCACCGCGGCCGGGGCTGATGGCGCTCAAGCCGAAGCGGCGCGACGAGGCGATCGTCACCCGGCCGATGGCCATCACCATCCTGACGACGGCGGCGTTCTTCGTGGCCGTGATGGTGACGCTGCTGTTGGGCATGGAGTACCAAAGCTGGTTCCGCGGCGATGGCCCGGCGTCGGCGTCGTTCAAGGAATTGACGTACCGGCAAGTCGCGGTCTTCTTCACCACCTACGTCCTGTTTCAGGTGTGGAACCAGGTCAACTGCCGCTCGCTGGTGCCGGAGGTGAGTGGCCTCCGAGGACTGTGGAAGAATCCGATGTTCCTGGCGATCGCGGGGCTGACGCTCCTGGGGCAGGTGCTGATCGTGTCGTTCGGCGGCGACATCTTCCAGGTGCGGCCGCTGGGCGTCTGGGACTGGCTCGTCATCCTGGCCGG
>CAZNSL010001154.1:0-2073 GCA_964574975.1 uncultured Alcaligenaceae bacterium
GATGCGTTCCGAATTGCACCACACGAGCTCGGGTCCGCCATGTCATTCCGCACGCCTTCCACCGTCGTCTCGTCCAACCAAGTCCAGCCGAGGGCAACGAGGCCATCCGGCGTCAGGCACGCGATCTTGCTGGGGGCCTTCGCGTTGGCGGGCGCGTCCACGGCCACGGCGTCGATCAACGCGAACAAGACGTTCACCCCGGATGCGGTCGCGGTCGCCCAGCCGTCGAAGGTCACGTTCTACTTCCTGAACGCGAACACCTCGGCGGCGACGAGTCTCGCCTTCACCGATCCGCTGCCGGCCGGGATGGTGATCGCCCCGACGCCGAATTTCCAGACGGGTGGCGGGAGCGGCTGCGGCGGCACGCTCACCGGCAATCCGGGCGATTCGCAGGTCGGCTACTCGGGAGGTGCCGTGCCCGCGGCGGCCGGCACGACGCCAGGCGCCTGCCAGATCTCGTTCGACGTCGTGTCGTCGTCCGCCGGCGTCTACATCAACTCGGTGCCGGCCGGCGAAGTGACCTCGTCGCAAGGTCCGAACAGCCAGAACGCCGAGGCGACGCTCAACGTCTCCGCGCTGTCCCCGATCACCGGAACCAAGACCTTCAACCCGACCAATCTGCACGGGTATCTGCCGGTGGGCGGCGCGCCGCCGGCGGGCGGCGTGTCGACGGTCACGATAACGCTGAACAACCCGAACGCGACGGCGCTCACCAATGTCGCGTTCACCGACATCATGCCGACGACGACGAGCGTGCCGGCCCAGGCCAACGGTGGCATTCTCGTCGCGCCGACGCCGAACGCGTCGACGACCTGCGGCGGCACCGTGAGCGTTGCCGCCGACAACCGGAGCGTTTCGCTCGCCGGAGGGTCGATCCCGCCGCTCGGTTCCTGCACCGTTACTTTCAACGTCGTCGCGGAGACACCGCTCGTCTCGGCGCAGGGCAACGTGACCAACTCGATTCCCGCAGGCTCGGTGACGACCTTCGAGGGCCCGACCAACGCGACGTTCTCGGGAACGGTCAATCGCCTGACCGGCGCTCAGCTCGCCAAGTCCTTCAGCCCGGCGACGATCGCCAACGGCGGGACGACGGTGATGACGATCAACGTCCGCAACTACAACCTGACACCACTCACCGGCATCGGCTTCACCGACACGCTGCCGGCCGATCTCACGGTCGGCAATCCGGCGCAACCAACGCCGCTCATTAGTTCCGACTGCCAATCACCTTCGTCGACGGTCGCGAGCGGCTTCACCTTCAACGCGGCGCCGATCCCCGGCGCGACGAGCTTCGCGATCAGCGGCGGAACCCTCGCGGCGGCGCCGACCGGAAACGTATCGACCAACTGCAATATCCGCGTGAATATCGTCGGCAGCAACACGACGCTGAACGCGTTCAACCGCACCAACGGGGCGTCGAACATCACGCTGTGGACGAATACCGACAACGTCCAGGTGTCGGTCAGCGGCGGCACGGTAACGGTCAATCCGAACTCGCCGGTCACCGGCACCAAGTCGTTCTCGCCCTCGCCGATCTTCCAGGGCGCCTCGAGCGTCGCGACCATCGTCCTGACCAACGCGAGCGGCGTCGATCTGGTGAACGTCGGTTTCGCCGACAACGTCGCGAACATGGGCGCGGGCATCACGATTCCGGCGGCGCCGGCGCCGACGTCCAGTTGCGGCATGACCTCGGTGGTCAACGGCACGAACACGGTGATTACGTTCAGCGGCGGGTCGATCCCGAACGGGGGCACGTGCACGATCACCTTCCCGGTGCAGACGGCGAACAACGCGGCGACCGGCAACCGGACCAACACGCTCGCGGTCGGCACGGTAACCGGCACGCCGTCGACCGGTGGACCCGCCGTCTCGAACCGGCTGCCGATCAGCGGCATCCTCGACATCCGCGCCGTGGCGACCGGAACCAAGGCGTTCTCGCCGGGCACGGTGTCGGCCGGCGCCGACTCGCTGCTGACGATCACCGTGACGCGGCCAGGCAATTTGACCAACGGTCAGGTGGCGCCGCTGTGGACGAGCTTCACGATCACCGATCCGTTGCCAGGGACCGGCGCG
>CAZNSL010001155.1:0-2072 GCA_964574975.1 uncultured Alcaligenaceae bacterium
GATGGAGAGCTACTGGCCGGCCGTCGCTCGCGGCGACGCCGAAGCGCCGCCGGCGATGCGCGAGTGGGCGCTCAATCTGCAGGCGAAGCCGAAGTACGTGGTGTCGTCGACCCGACAGGACTACCCGTGGACCCACAGTCACCACCTCGCCGGCGACCTGAGGACGGCCGTGCAGGGACTCAAGGACGCGACCCCGGCCGGCGTGCTTCTCGGTAGCGGCAAGCTCGCTGCCGCGCTGGACCGGCTGGACCTGATCGACGAGTACCGGTTCCTCGTCCACCCCAGGATCGCCGGCCACGGCCCGACGCTGTTCCAGGGCGGGCTGCCCGGCACGCGGCGGCTCGAACGCGTCGCGGTGACTCCGTTGCGCAACGGCGCGGTCGCCATGCAGTACCGGCGCGCGCGCTGACACCGAGTCGTCCCGTCGCGCGCAGCTCGGGCCAGTGCGTCCTCGGCCGCGCCCACGGTGGCGGCCGTTGCGGTCGGGGACGACTCCGAAGCCCGACGAGAAGGCCGCGGGCATCGGCGGCGGCCCGGGTCTGGCATCCTTCGGTCCGCAGGCGGCGTTGAAGTCCCCCCACCTCCCGTTGGCACCCACCGGAGACGATCTCATGAAGAAGGCCCAATACACGCAGCGCGGCCCGGTGCCGCAGGCCTCGATCGCATGCGTGGACTTTCCCGACCCGGTGCTGGCCGAGGGCCAGGTGCTGGTGCAGGTGCTGGCCGCGCCGATCAACCCGTCGGACGTGCTCACGCTGACGGGCCAGTACGGCATGCTGCCCCCGTTGCCGGCGGTCGGCGGCAACGAGGGCGTGGGCAAGGTGGTGGCGCACGGGCCGGGCGTGACCGCGCCGCCGATCGGGCAGACGGTGCTGCTGCCGCGCGGCGTCGGGACCTGGGCCACGCACGTGGTCGGCGAGGCACGGCGGCTGATGGCCTTGCCCAACGAAGCCGATCCGCTGCAACTGGCGATGATGGTGGTCAACCCGCCGACGGCGTCGCTGATGCTGAGCGAGTTCGTGGACCTGAAACCCGGTGAATGGGTGATCCAGAATGCCGCCAACTCGGGCGTCGGCGAGTACCTGGTGCAGCTGGCGCGGCTGCGCGGACTCAAGACGGTGAACGTGGTGCGCCGCGCGTCGGCGATCCCCGCCGTCCAGGCGGCGGGCGGCGATGTGGTGATCGTCGACGGCCCGGGCCTGACCGAACGGGTGGCCGAGGCCACGGACCGGGCTCCGATCCGGCTCGCCATCGACGCCGTCGGCGGGCAGGCCACCAACCGGCTGGCCGACTGCGTGGCCGAGGGCGGCACGCTGGTCAACTACGGGCTGATGAGCGGCGAGGACTGCGTGGTGTCGCCGCGCTCCTTCATCTTCCGCGAAGTCACGCTGCGAGGCTTCTGGCTGGCGCTGTGGTTCAGGCGGGCGACGCCGCAGCAGCAGATGGCGATGTTCGCCGAGATCGGCAGGCTCATCGCCACCGGCCAGTTGAAGGCCCGCATCCAGGCCACCTACGACCTGCCGCAGATCAAGGAGGCGGTCGCCGCGGCGGCGGCCGGCGAGCGCGACGGCAAGATCCTCGTCGTCCCCAAGGTCTAGCCGCGATCGGCGGCGCCCAGGAGTCGACGCAAGAGCGGCGGGACTTGTCCTATTGCCAGGACAATGCGGGCGGTGCACACTGCGCCGCGATGATCGACGCGCTGCCGCTGCCGAAGTACCACCAGGTCTACCTGGTGCTGCGCGAGCAGCTGGCCGAGGGCCGCTTCGAGCGCGGCGTTCCCGGCGAGATGCGCCTGATGAAGGAGTTCGGCGTCGCCCGCGTCACCGTGCGCAAGGCGCTGGAGCGGCTGGTGGCCGATGGCCTGATCGAGCGTTCGCCCGGACGCGGCACCGTGGCCGTCGCACCGGCCGGCGAACGCGGCGCGGAGCCGCAGCGCCACGGCGCGCGGCTCACCGGGCTGCTGGAGAACATCGTCGACATGGGCCTGCGGACCTCGGTCAAGGTGCTGCGCTGCGAGGTGCTGCCGGCGTCGGACGCGGTGGCGCGCCAGCTCGACGTGGCCGCCGGCACGC
>CAZNSL010001156.1:0-2064 GCA_964574975.1 uncultured Alcaligenaceae bacterium
CGCGACCTGAAGCCGCAGAACCTGATGCTCACATCGAAGGGCGTGGTCAAAATCCTCGACTTCGGCCTGGCCAAGCTGACCGTCGCCGCTCCGAACCAGCCGGGGCTGACGACCAAGGACGTGGTGATCGGCACGCCGGAGTTCATCGCCCCGGAGCAGGCCCGCGACACGGCCTCGGCCGACATTCGCTCCGACATCTATTCGCTCGGCTGCACGCTGTACTACTTCCTGACCGGCGAGCCGCCGTTCGTGGCCGACACGCCGGTGGCGACGGTCATCCAGCACCTCAACGAGACGCCGCCGCGACTGGAGGCAACCCGGCCGGACGCTCCGCCGGAATTGTGTGCCCTGTACTGGCGGATGGTATCGAAGGACCCGGCCAAGCGGCCGCAGACGCCGCTGGAAGTGGCCGAGGCCCTGCGGCCGTTCGCCGTCAAACCGGGCACGCCGTCGGGCTACGACACCGGAGCGTTGCCGCCGCCGGAGCCGCTGCGGACGCCGTACCTGAAGTACGCGCTCATGTTCGCCGCGCTGTTGGCCGCCGGCGCGGGAGTCGGCGTGCTCGTGCCGCGGATTATCGGGACAGCACCGCAGCCGACGACACAGAAGGCGGCCCGGGTTGCCGGGGCGAATCCGGCCGAGCCCGGCAAGGAGCAGGTGCCCGACCCCAAGGGTAACGCCGGGACGAAAACCACGGACCTCGTCAAGACGAAGGTCGAATCGGAAGCCAAGAAGGACGATGCCGCGAAGGCCGAGGCTGCCCGGATCGAGCGCGAGAAGCAGGAGACCGCAGCCAAGGCCGAAGCTGCCCGGATCGAGCGCGAGAAGCAGGAGGCCGAGGCCAAGGCCGAAGCGAGCCGCATCGAGATGGAGAAGAAGGAAGCGGCCGCGAAGGCCGAAGCCGCCCGAATCGAACGCGAGAAGCAGGAGGCCGAGGAGCGGGCGAAGGAAGCGGAGCGGCTGGCGGCCGCCAAGATGGCGCGCGAAAAGGAGGAGGCCGCGCGGCGGGCGAAGGAGCCGAAGGCGCTGGAGGGGCTGTATCAGTTGAAGGGTCACGGGGCAGCGGTGACATCCGTGCTGTTCCTGCCGGACGAACGGCTCTTGAGCGCCGAGGACCGCCTGTCGGGCACGGAGAAGGGCAGCCCGATCCTCGCCTGGAACATCGTCGCCGGCGCGAAGGACAACGACTACGGCCGGCACCGCAACCGCACTGGCTTCCTTGCCGCATCGCCCACCGGCCCGTTGGTCGCCTCCTGCCGCGGCGTCGACCGCGGGGAGGAAGTGGAGGCGTGGGAACCGGGCAAGCCGAAGCTCAACATCCAACTGTTCGACTTTCCAAAGTCGATTGCCCACCTGGCGTTCTCCTCCGACGGCACGCTGCTTGGGGCAGTCAACCTACAAGAAGAGGTCACCGTCTGGGTGGTCAGCGGCAATCAGAGGCGGAAGCATCGTCAGGTGCAGGCCAAGGCGAAGAACCGCGAGACGAACCCGGTCACCGCCGTGACCCTGCGCTGCGACCGCGCGCTGGCCATGGCGGCGAGTGGCCACACGGACGGACTGGTGCGGGTGTGGGACACGCGAGGTGCCGCCGAGGACTTCGGCTCGATCGTCAAGCTGCACGCCGTTGCCGTGACCGCCCTGGCGTTCGCGCCGGACAACAAGCGGCTGGTGTCGGTGGCGGCCGATGGCAGCCTGCGCGTGACCGAGGAGGACAAGATTCTCGCCAAGGCCGAGGCCGGCAGCGCGCTGAAGTGCGTCGCCTGGACGCCGGATAGCAAGCGGCTGGTCACTGGCGGCGAAGACGGCGTGGTGCGCGTGTGGGATGCGGCAACCGGCAAGGAGTTGTTCCGCGGCACCGGCCATCTGGGGCCGGTGACGTGCGTGGCGGTCGCGCGGGACGGCAAGTTGTACGCCAGCGGCGGCGAGGACAAGGCCGTGCGCGTCTGGTCGCCGAAGGCGGAGTAACCGGCGGCGTTGGTGCTGAGTTGCGCGACACGAACGGAGCGGCCGGCGTATTTCAATTACCGAGCGGCCGGCGTGAGCCGGCTGAGCGCTCGCTCAGCC